>JAIDUY010000352.1 GCA_029059965.1 Muribaculaceae bacterium | reverse complement strand
AGTGCGGCCTCCCCAAGAACATGGCTGCCGAGCTCTACAAGCCCTTCATCATCCGCAAGCTCATCGAACGCGGCATCGTCAAGACCGTCAAGAGCGCAAAGAAGATTGTGGACCGCAAGGAGCCCGTTGTGTGGGACATCCTCGAGTACGTGATGAAAGGCCATCCCGTGCTGCTGAACCGCGCCCCGACACTGCACCGCCTCGGTATCCAGGCATTCCAGCCCAAGCTCATCGAAGGCAAGGCCATCCAGCTCCACCCGCTCGCATGTACGGCATTCAACGCCGACTTCGACGGTGACCAGATGGCCGTCCACCTGCCTCTGGGCAACGAGGCCATCCTCGAGGCACAGATGCTCATGCTGGGCGCACACAACATCCTCAACCCCGCCAACGGCGCGCCTATCACCGTGCCCTCGCAGGACATGGTGCTCGGTCTGTACTACATCACCAAGCTCCGCAAAGGCGACAAGGGCGAAGGACACACATTCTACGGACCCGAAGAGGCCGAAATCGCTTATAACGAAGGCAAAGTCACACTCCACGCTCCCATCAGCGTGATGGTGGACGACGTCGACGAGCAGGGCAACCCCATCCGCCACCTTGTCGAGAACACCTCCGTAGGCCGTGTGCTCGTCAACCAGTACGTTCCCCGCGAAATCGGCTACATCAACACCATCCTCTCCAAGAAGAGCCTGCGCGACATCATCGCCCGCGTAATCAAGAAATGCGGTATTCCCCGCTCGGCCAAGTTCCTGGACGACATCAAGAACCTCGGCTACCGCATGGCATTCCAGGGCGGCCTGTCGTTCAACCTCGGCGACGTGCTCATCCCCGCCGAGAAAGAGCAGATTGTGGCCGACGGCTACAAGCAGGTCGAGGAAGTGATGGACAACTTCCAGAACGGTTTCATCTCCGACAAGGAACGTTACCAGCAGATCATCGACATCTGGACACAGGTCAACGCCAAGCTCACCAAAATCCTCATGGAGCAGATGGCAAGCGCCAACCAGGGCTTCAACGCAATCTACATGATGCTCGACTCCGGTGCCCGTGGTTCGAAGGACCAGATCCGTCAGCTTGCCGGTATGCGCGGTCTTATGGCAAAGCCCCAGAAGGCAGGCGCCGAAGGCGGCCAGATTATCGAGAACCCGATTCTCGCCAACTTCAAGGAAGGTCTGAGCGTGCTCGAGTACTTCATCTCCACTCACGGTGCCCGTAAGGGTCTTGCGGATACCGCCCTCAAGACCGCCGACGCCGGTTATCTCACACGCCGTCTGGTCGACGTCGCACACGACGTCATCATCAACGAGGAAGACTGCGGCACCCTCCGCGGACTCGTCTGCACCGCCATCAAGAACAACGACGAAGTTGTCGCTTCCCTCGGCGAGCGCATCCTCGGCCGTGTGTCCGTACACGACATCATCCACCCGCTCACCGGCGAAATCATCGTTCGTGCCGGCGAGGAAATCAAGGACGACGCAGCCGACATCATCGACGCATCGCCCATCGAGAGCGTCGAAATCCGCTCCGTCCTCACCTGCGAGAGCCGCCGCGGCGTCTGCGCCAAGTGCTACGGCCGCAACCTGTCCAACAACCGCATGGTGCAGAAGGGCGAAGCAGTCGGCGTAATCGCCGCACAGTCCATCGGCGAGCCCGGTACCCAGCTGACACTGCGTACATTCCACGTCGGTGGTGTGGCAACCAACATCTCGGCTGCCTCCAAGCTGACCTCGCGCTACGAAGGACGCCTCGAAATCGACGAGCTCCGCACCGTCGACACCGACGACGGCTACAAGGTAGTCGTGGGCCGACTCGCTGAAATGCGAATCATGGACCCCAACACCGG
>JAIDUY010000351.1 GCA_029059965.1 Muribaculaceae bacterium | reverse complement strand
CCTACGGCATGCGCCACATCTCGACCGGGGAGCTTCTGCGCGACAACATCTCCCGCGGAACCAAGCTCGGTAAAGTGGCCGACGTCTACATCTCCAAAGGTCTGCTCATCCCCGACGAACTCATGATCGACGTGCTCGCCGACACACTGCGCCACGACCCCGAGCTCATCAAGCGCGGCGTCATATTCGACGGTTTCCCCCGCACCATCCCCCAGGCCGAAGCACTGTCGGGACTGCTTGAGGAACTCGGCACCGAGATTCACGCCGTCATAGGCCTCGAAGTCGACGAGGACGAGCTGGTAAAGCGTATGCTCGAACGCGGCAAGGCTTCCGGACGCTCCGACGACAACATCGACACCATCCGCAAGCGCCTCGAGGTGTACCACAAGCAGACATCGCCGCTGCGCGAATACTATTTGCAAAAGGGCAACTACCACGCCATCAACGGCAACGGCACAGTCGAGGAAATCTTCGACAGCATCGACCGCTCCCTCAAGGAAAAGAGCGGCAAATAGCATACAACAATACACTCTCTCCACACACACCGCCATCATGTACCAGTTTGAAGAGCCCTACAACGCGGCGCCCTACGACGACCTTCTGGAAATCTACCGCCGCTCCTTCGCCGACAACTTCACCCTGCCGGCACTGACGGACTACATCACCGGCAAGACCATAAGCTACGGCGATATGGCGCGCCGCATAGCCCGCCTGCACCTCTTTTTCGAACTGGCGGGCGTGCAACGCGGCGACAAGGTGGCGGTGATGGGCAAGAACACGCCCAACTGGGTCATAACTTTCATGGCCACGGTGACATACGGCGCCGTGATAGTGCCTGTGCTCCAGGACTTCAATCCCTCGGACGCCGTGCACATCATCGACCACTCCGACGCCGTGCTCCTGTTCGTGTCGGACGGCATCTTCAGCCACCTCGACTTCGAGGCCATGCCGCAGCTGCGCGCCGTGGTGAGCCTCGACAGCCGCACAGTCATCGCCGAGCGTGCCGTGGCAGGCGAGAACCGGCGCCGCACCCACTCGGGCATCGTCAAGAGCCTGACGCGGCAGTTCCGCATGCGATATCCCGACGGCTTCGCCGCCACCGACATCTCCTATCCGCGCATCGACCACAGCTCCACAGCCATCATCAACTACACCTCGGGCACAACGGGATTCTCCAAGGGCGTGATGCTGAGTCTGGACAACCTGCGCGGCAACGTCGTCTTCGGAATCCGCTCGCGCCTGCACTACTCCGGCTCGCGCGCGCTGTCCTTCCTGCCTCTGGCCCACGCCTACGGCTGCGCTTTCGATATGCTCGTCCCCTTGGCCGTGGGCAGCCACGTCACCCTGCTGTGCAAGACGCCGACACCCCAGCTGCTGCTCAAGGCCATGCGCCAGGTGCGCCCCTCGCTCATCATCTGCGTTCCGCTCATCCTCGAGAAAATATACCGCAAGGTCGTCGTGCCCATGCTCACACGCACGCCCATGCGCTGGGTGCTGGCCGTGCCCATGCTCGACAAGGCCGTCTACTCCGTCATCCGCAGCAAGCTCGTCGAGGCCTTCGGCGGTGCCTTCGAGGAGATTATTGTCGGCGGCGCGCCGCTCAACCGCGAGGTCGAGGAATTCCTCTACCGCATCAAGTTCCCCTTCACCGTCGGCTACGGCATGACCGAGTGCGGCCCGCTCATCAGCTACTCGCCCTGGCGCCGCTTCGCCCCCACATCGTCGGGACGCACCCTGAGCAACATCATGGAGGCCCGCATATTGGTCGACGAGACCAGGCAGACCGACGACGGCCACGCCCAGGGCGAAATCCTTGTCCGCGGCCTCAACGTGATGAAGGGCTACTACAAGAACCCCGAGGCCACCGAGGCGGCACTCGAGGAGGACGGCTGGCTCCACACCGGCGACATGGGCTTCCTCGGCGCGCCGTCGCAGCGCACCATATTCATCCGCGGACGCTACAAGACAATGATTCTCAGCGCCAACGGACAAAACATCTACCCCGAGGAAATCGAGAGCAAGCTCAGCAATATGCCCTTCGTCAACGAGTGCCTCGTCCTTGAGCGCGAGGGTCATCTGGTGGCGCTGTGCCATCCCGACGCCGATGCCGTCAAGCAGGCCGGACTCGACGACAAGGCCCTTGTCGAAGCCATGGAGGAGAACCGCCGCAGTCTGAACAAACTCGTGGCCCCCTACGAGAACATAGAGAAAATCGAAATAATGCCCGAAGAGTTCGAAAAGCCCCCCAAGCGCTCCATCCGCCGCTTC
>JAIDUY010000350.1 GCA_029059965.1 Muribaculaceae bacterium | reverse complement strand
CCGTAATTCGCACCGCCCAGACCAATTTCGGCAACGGCTACCCCGAACGCAACACCGACCCCAACGGCGCATTCAGCTACGACTACGAGAAGTGCCGCGTCCACGACACTCCCGCCGCTGCCGCCGCCCAGGAGCGCTACCTCGACGCCCTCGTCCGTCACGTCAATCCCCACACCGGCCTAAGCTACAGCGCCGACCCTGCGATAATCGCCGTAGAAATCAACAACGAGCCCTGCCACAGCGGCTCGGAAGAGGAAATCACCGCATACGTCGACCGCATGGCGTCGGCGCTCCGCAGGGCCGGATGGAACAAGGATATCCTCTATAATGTAAGCCACAATCTGTGGCGCACTCCGGCTTTCTACCGCGCGGACATCGACGGAACCACCTACCAGTGGTACCCCTCGGGGCTTGTCCACGGCAGCACGCGCCACGGCAACTTCCTGCCCGTGCTCGACAGCTACGACATCCCCTTCGACACCGTCCCCGGCTTCGCGGAACGGAGCAAGGTCATCTATGAGTTCGACCCCGCCGACGTGCTCGACACATATCTCTTCCCCGCTGCCGCGCGCTCTTTCCGCAAGGCCGGTTTCGAATGGGCCACCCAGTTTGCCTACGACCCCATCGACATGGCACGCTTCAACACCGAGTACCAGACTCATTACCTCAACACGGCCTACACTCCCGGCAAGGCTATAGGCATGGCCGTGGCTGCCGAGGTGATGCGCCGACTACCCCTCGGCGCCGACTACGGCAAGTATCCCGCCGACACTGTCTTCGGTCCCTCCCGCGAATTCCTTGTCAGCGCGCGCCGCAATCTTGCGATGCTCAACGACGGCACTCATTATTATAATACCAACTCCACCACCGAGGCTCCGCTACGCCATGCAGCTCTTACGACTGTCAAGGGAGTCGGCTCCAGCCCCGTCGTGAAGACCGACGGTACAGGTGCCTATTTCCTCGACAAGCTCGCCGACGGCAAGTGGCGTCTGGAGCTCATGCCCGACGTGTTCATCACCGCCGACCCCTTCGCCCGTCCTTCTCTGCGGCGAACCGTAGCCGACATTATCGACTGCCCCGTCGAAATGACTCTCGACCTGCCCGGCCTGCCCGAGGACTTTTTCTACGCCGGTCGCTCGTCGGGTCGTGCAAACGGCGGCAAGGCTACTTTCCTGCCGGGCGTATATGTCCTGGCGGCACGCGACTTCGATGTCGCCGGCGTAGCCGACGCACGCCTCGACGAATATGCCATGCCTCCCCTGACTCCGGTAGGCCTTAAGGTACTCCACAAGCCCGCCCTGCGCGTGGCTCCGGGCAGCATCGAGATGGAAGCTACCGTCCTTTCCGACGCTCCGGTCGACTCGGTGGTGCTCTACCCCGCCGATGTGGATTTCTGGCGAGAGGACAACAGAACCTATCCCATGGTCAAAACAGGTAAATATACATACAGCGCTACCGTCGACCCTACGGGTATTAAAGATGGTTTGTACGGTTACTACATTGTGGTCTTCGGTGGCAAGGGGACGACGACTTTCCCGGGCGAGCTGCCCGGTACTCCCCTGAGCTGGGACTTCGGTGCCGGTACGGCAGCAGTGCCCTACTCGGTCGCCGTAGCTCCGGCCGACGCTCCATTCGTGATTTTCGACGCTTCACGCGGCCTTGACGGCACAGAACTCGCCATGGCTCCCGAAACATGGAGCGGCATCAGCCTCAGCCATCTGCGCCGCTCGCCTATGGCCGCCGACGCCGTCCGCCTGTCCATGACAGCCGAGGCTCCAGCCCTCGAAGCCATCGTGGCCACGAAGTATGCCGGCGACATCATGGAGGCTCACTCCGACCTCGGCGCAGGCCGCCGCCTGTGCCTGCGTCTGGGCGATGTAGAGGGCACCGACTCGCTTACAGTCACCCTGACGGATGTCGACGGGTTCAGCTATGCGGCAACCGTGCCAGCCGCCTCGGGCTCGACAATAAGGCTGTCCGAGAGCGATTTCGCTCCGACGCGCACCATGCTCAATCCCTGCCCCTATCCCTCGTTCATGGGTCGCTTCTTCACTCCCGACCACGCCGACGTGCCGGCTCCGGCTTTCGGCCGCACGCGCACCTTCAGCTGGGGCAAGGACAATCCCGCAACGCCTTTTGCCGCCGAAGTGACAGGCATCTGGTTCGAATGAACACTCAAAAATCATTATCATAATCAATCAAACCATGAAAAGAATCTTAAGCGCTTCAGCCGTGCGACTGGCCGGTATTGTGGCTCTGCTGTTCGTGGCCTTTCTGAGCCCGGGCTCGCTCTCGGCACAGACGGCACGGACGGTTGCCGGTACCGTCGTCGATGAAATCGGCGAACCCCTTATCGGCGTATCCGTGACCGTTCCCGGCCACAACGCCGGCGTGACAACCGACCTCGACGGCAACTACCGCATCAGCGTTCCCGCCGGAGCCGACCGTCTTCTGTTTTCCTATGTCGGCTACGTCTCCAAGGAGGTGGCCCTTTCGTCCGACCGTATCGACGTCGCCCTCGAGCCCGCAAGCGAGGCCCTCCAGGAAATGGTGGTAATCGGTTACGGTACCACAAAGAAAAATGACCTTACCGGCTCGGTGAGCTCCATTTCGGAAAAAGACTTCAACCAGGGCGTAATCAGCTCGCCCGAGGAACTCATCAACGGCAAGATTGCCGGCGTGCAGATTACCAACAGCGGCGGCTCCCCCAACGGCGGCTCCACTATCCGTGTGCGCGGCGGTGCCTCGCTCAATGCATCCAACGATCCTCTGATTGTGCTCGACGGCGTGCCCATGGAGGTCGGCGGCGGTATCACCGGTTCCGGCAACTTCCTGAGCATGATTAATCCCAACGACATCGAGAGCATGACCATCCTCAAGGATGCCTCGTCGACGGCAATCTACGGCTCGCGTGCATCGAACGGCGTCATCATCATCACCACCAAGAAGGGTGGCGGCGAGCGTGTCAAGGTGTCGTTCAGCACCACCAACTCGCTGTCGAATGCCGCACGCCACACACCCATGCTCAGCACCGAGCAGTTCCGCAACGAGGTGATGGCCACCGGCAACAAGGACTACATCGCCGCTCTCGGCAATCAGGACACCGACTGGAACGACGCCATCTTCCGCACCGGATTCGGCACTGACAACAACCTCAGCATCGGAGGCCGCGCCACCGACTGGCTCCCCTACCGCGTCAGCCTCGGCGCAATGTACCAGGAAGGTATCCTCAAGCGCGACAACGTGGCCCGCTACACCGCCAACCTCAACCTGACCCCCACTTTCTTCGGCGACAAGCTCCGCATCAACCTCTCGGGCAAGGGCTCCTACAGCCACAACCGCATTGCCAACTCGGGCGCCATCTGGAACGCCCTGGCCTACGACCCCACCCAGCCTGTCTACGGCATGTACGACGAAAACGGTCAGCAGCTGCTCTTCACCGACGGCACTCCCCTCATGGGCGGCTATCATGAAATCATCGACAAGAACGGCCATCCCGGACAGGGCGCCATCGCCAACCCACTTGCCATGGTCGAGCTCCCCGACAACACTTCCGACGTCTACCGCTTCATCGGCAACGTCGACGTCGACTATCGCCTCCATCCCCTGCCCGAGCTGCGCTTCCACGTCACCGGCGGCATGGACTGGGCCAGCGGCAAGAACAAGTATTTCCTGACCAAGAACTCTTTCTCGGCCTTCAACGACGGCGGCACACGCTACGAGCAGGGCCCGCAGAAAAACATCAACCGCCTGCTCACCGTCTACGCCAACTATAACAAGGAATTCGAAGCCATCAACTCGACCGTCGACGCCACCATCGGCTACGACTACCAGTACTGGAAAAGCACCTGCCCCGAATATACCACCTACAACGAAGACGGCGAATACCGCTCGACTACCGCAGCATGGGACGAACGCCACACCCTCCTCTCCTACTACGGCCGACTCAACTACAGCTACGACAGCCGCTACCTGCTGACTGCCACTTTCCGCCGCGACGGCTCCAGCCGCTTCGCCAAGGATAACCGCTGGGGCACATTCCCCTCGGTGGCACTCGCATGGCGTGTGTCCGGCGAGAAATTCTGGGAAGGCATCGCCCGGGTGATGAACGACCTGAAGATTCGCGCAAGCTACGGCGTCACCGGCCAGCAGGACGGTATCGCCAACTACAGCCATATCCCCAATTACACCCTCTCGCAGCCCGGTGCCTACTACTGGTTCAACGGACAGTGGATTCAGACCGCACGTCCCGACGCCTACAACAGCGACCTCCGCTGGGAGACCACAAAGAGCTGGAACTTCGGCGTCGACATGGCCTTCCTGAACAACCGCTTCACCTTCGCCGCCGACTACTACACCCGCAAGACTCACGATCTCCTCGCCACCGTGCCCATTCCCGCGGGCGTCAACTTCGCCAAAGAGATGCTTACCAACGTGGGTAACGTCGACTCCAAGGGCGTCGAGCTCGCTCTCACCGCGCACCTCATCGACACCCGCGACTGGCAGTGGAACGCCACCTTCAACGCCACTTGGCAGAAGAATATCATCACCAACCTGTCGCTCAACCCCGAAAGCGTCGCCTCCGACACTTACGTAGGCTATGCCGAATCAACTCCCGTGATGGTCTACAAGACCGACTATGCACCACACACATTCTGGGTTTACAAGCAGATCTACGACAGCGAGACGGGTCGCCCCGTCGAGGGTCTCTACGCCGACCTCAACGGCGACGGCATCATCGACTCCAACGACCGCTACTACTACCACAACGCTCACCCCGACTGGATTTTAGGCTTCTCCACCTCACTCCGCTGGAAGAAGTGGACCCTGTCGACGGCCCTGCGCGCACAGATCGGCAACTACCTCTACAACCAGATGGCTGCCAACATGGGCGCTTCCGAGTGCTTCTCGTGGTGCTCCGGCCAGGTCAACAACCTCTCCGCAAGCTATGCCGAGACTCACTTCACCAAGAAGCGCTACGAGTCGGACCACTACGTCGAGAACGCTTCCTTCCTGAAGATGGACAACGTGCAGCTGTCCTACGACTTCGGCAAAACCGGTCCATTCGACG
>JAIDUY010000035.1 GCA_029059965.1 Muribaculaceae bacterium | reverse complement strand
CTTAACTCCGTGGCTCTATGGTTTGCTATCAACCGTAGACGGCTCATGGTGTCTTTACATGACCTGAGTAGTTACCGTTTTTTTGTCCCCAATATTAAAAAAAATAAAAATGCAAGGCCGCCTGCCTTTCGTTCGCCCCATTTTGGCTATCTTTGTAGAAATATAACTCGACATGGATTTTACCGCCCTCCAGATATTGACACTGGCGCTGTGCGTCATCGCACTGGCAGCCTGCTTCGTAAGGCGCGTCTCGGCCGCGCTTATAGCTTACGGCGCTCTCATATGTGCACATTGCAGCGGAGCACCCGCTGTCGGCACCCGCCAGCTCGTGTTCTGGGGCATAGCCACCGCCATAGTCCTGGCTCTGCGCTACCTGCAAGGCTCCGACGCAGGCACACGCCGCGCCGCAAGAGCATATACGGCCGGTGGAGCCGCCGTAGGCGCTTTCCTTGGCGTTATATTCTCTCCGACATCGGGCGCCGTAATCCTCGGCTCGGCCATAGGAGCATTCCTTGGCGCGATGGCCTACATGCGCACGCCCGGAGGCCCGCACCTCGCGCCCGCCTCGCGTCCCTTCTTCGACTTCCTCTGCGCAAAAGGTCTTCCGGCTGTCGTCGGAACTTCGATTGTGGCCATAACAACCGTAGCCGTACTGCAATGAGCCGCCGAGTAGTACTTTTTGCCGCCATCCTTGTCGCCACCCTGTCGGCCTTCGCGGCCGCGAGACAGAACGCCCGCGCCACAGCCCGCGCCGAACTCGGACGTCCCGACCTCGAACGCATAGCCGAAGCCTCGACCGACCCCGACTCGCGTTTCTACTACCCCACCCTGCTGCGTTCCTTCATGGCCAACGACACCACTATGACGAGCGAGGAATTCCAGTACTTCTACTACGGCACTCTGTTCCAGGAAGACTACGATCCCTACCGCGACTCGCCCAACCCCGCTCTGCTGCAGGAGCTTCTGCCCGTCTACGCCAAGCAGCAGCGCACGCGCGCCGACCGCGCAAAGATGCTCGACTACGCCATGCAGGTCCTGGCCGACAATCCCGTCGACCTCAGGCAGCTCACCAACAGAATCTACGTCTACGAGCAGAACGGCAAGTACGACCTTGCCAAGATATGGCAGTACAAACTCAACCACCTGCTGCTGGTAATCGCCGCCTCGGGAACCGGCACTGACGCCGGCAATGCCTGGACAGTGGTCTATCCCCAGCACGAATACGACTTCCTGAATCTGTCCGGTCTGACGGCCACCAGCCAGCGCTTCGAGCCGCCGCACTTCGACTACATCATGGTGACCAAGCGCTCGGCCAACGACCCCGACGGCTACTTCTTCGACATCAGCGAGCTGCTGCGGCAGTACTTCCTCAAACATCCGTCGGAGCTCGGCGAAGCAGCCTCGCAGGCCGACGACGCCGAAGCCCGGACCGACGGCGAGGCCGAAACTCAGTAAGACCCTTAGAGAGTGCTTGAGATTGTAAGATTTACGCTCTCTTAGGCGCCATCTTTAGTTTTTTTGTCGGTTTTTTCAGCCTTTTTATCCAGAAAGGCTATGTTGTCTGCACCTTTTTACGTAAATTTGCGTGTTACTTGCGTACTTGTGCGCCGTCCGGAAGGCCGCCGCAAAGGCGCGTGGCCTCGCATTCGAGTCGTCACATCCTCATTATCACTTAATTATCCGAACCTAATAAACCGACAGATATGAACAAAGCTCTGACTCTTCTGGCCGCCATCTCTCTGGGCGGTCTGGTAGCACAGGCAGTCCCGGCCAAGCCCGGACTCCGCACCATCGTCCAGCCTGACGGCACCACCGTACAGGCCGAACTCCGCGGCGACGAATACTGCAGCTTCTACGTTTCCGAGGACGGCATCCCGATGCGCATGGCAGCCGACGGATTCCTCCGCTACGTCGTAGCCGACAACGAAGGCAACATCGCCCTGACCGCCAACGCGGCCGCAGCCACACCCGAACTGGCCATGAAGGCCTTCGCCCGCATCGGCGCCGCCGAGCGCGTGCGCATGAACGCCGTGCCCGCATCCCTCGCCGCCGAAACCGTGGCCGAGAACGTCCGCGCGCTCTCCGAGGGCGAGGCCGAAAGCCCCACCGCTGCCTGGAAAGGCATCGGCCTGATGGGCCGCCAGAACTTCCCCGTCATCGGCGACATCAAGAGCGTCGTGATTCTGGTGAGCTACTCCGACGTCGACTTCACCGTCAGCAACCCGCTGCAGTATTACACCGACATGCTCAACAAGCCGGGCTTCGACCAGTACAACGCCTGCGGTTCCGCCCGCGACTTCTTCGTCGAGAACAGCAACGGCCTGTTCAAGCCCACTTTCGACGTCTACGGCCCCGTCCGGCTGGCCCACAACCGCGCATGGTACGGCGCCCAGAGCGGTTCCAGCCACGACATCCGTCCCGCCAACATGGTCACCGAAGCCTGCGCCGCTCTTGACGCACAGGTCGACTTCTCGCAGTACGACCTCGATGGCGACGGCATCATCGACAACATCTACGTCATCTACGCAGGCCAGGGTCAGGCAAGCTACGGCGGTCCCGACACCGTATGGCCTCACTCCTCGACCATCATTAACGGTCCGATTCACGACGGCGTCCGCGTAGGCCGCTACGCCACCTCCAACGAATGGGAGTACCAGCGCCCCGACGGCATCGGCACCTTCGTGCACGAATTCTCGCACGTGATGGGTCTGCCCGACCTCTACTCCACCACCTACGTCAACACAGTGACCCCCGGCATGTGGAGCACCATGGACCAAGGCCCATACAACGGCGACGGTTGCCGTCCGCCCTACTACAGCTCCTACGAGCGTAACGCCCTCGGCTGGATTGACCTCCTCCTCCTCGAGGACGCCCCCGCCAGCATCCAGCTCCCCGCCATCTCCGAGAACGTGGCCTACCTCATTCCCACCGTACGCACCAACGAATTCTATCTGCTCGAGAACCGCCAGCAGACTGGCTGGGACACCACAGTGCCCGGCCACGGCATGCTCGTATGGCACGTGGACTTCGACCAGACCGTGTTCAACCGCAACAACGTCAACAACGACGAGAACCACCAGTACGTCGACATCGTGGAACGCCGCCAGAACCCCAATTCGGGCAGCAAGTCCATTCAGGCCACCTATCCCTTCCCCGGTTCGGGCATCCCCTTCAACCGCAAGATTACCCCCACCTCAAAGCCTAATCTGACCCCCTGGTTCGGTCCCGTCATCAACCACGAAATCACCAACATCTACGAGCGTGAGGGCATCATCACCTTCGACGTTGCAGGCGGCGGCGCCACCCTGGACGTGCCTGTGGCCAACGAGGCAACAGCAGTCGGCGCCACCGGCTTCACCGCCAACTGGAATTCCGTCGACGACGCCGCAGCCTACCTCATCACCGTATCCGGCGGCAAGACAAGCTCCGAAAGCACCCAGACACTCGACTTCGGCGACGCAAGCACCACCACGGTGCAGCTCCCCGAAGGCTGGACCTTCAGCGGCGAGGCATCGCACATCTACACCTCGGCTGCCACTGTCGGCAACGCTGCGCCCTCTCTCAAGTTCGACTCCAACGGCATCGAACTCGTATCACCCATGTTCGAAGGCAACGTGGCCACCATCGAGTTCTACGCCCGCTACATGGGCCTCAGCTCGCAGTCCGCACTGATTATCCAGGGTCGTTCGAACGAATCCGAAGCATGGAAGACCATCGACGCCATCGATAGCTTCGAGCGCTTCACCTCCATGCGCAGCTTCAGCTTCGAATACGCCGAGCCCTCCGTACGCCAGATCCGCATCGTCTTCTACACCTCTAAAGGCCGTATGGCTCTCGACGACCTCGCAATCGGCTTCGGCGGTACATACTCCGTGCCCGTCGAAGGCTACGAGGCCAAGCGCGTCGAAGGCGCCACCAGCCATAGCGTGACCCTCACCCCCGAAGGCACCGGCATCTACACCTACTCCGTCAAGGCAGTCGACGCCGCAGGCAAGGCTACCGCAGCCTCCAACACCATCACCGTCGACCTGAGCGAACACGTGGCCGGCGTGGGCAACGTGGCCGTCGGCAACGACTGGAACATATCTGTGGTCGGCTCCACCGCATTCTACACCGGCACCCCCGGCGCCGTGGTCAATGCC
>JAIDUY010000349.1 GCA_029059965.1 Muribaculaceae bacterium | reverse complement strand
ATTTGTATATAATATTTAATTTAAGCGAATCTTAGTTTGCTAATACATAGAGATTTACAAGCAATTGTGCACCTTTTGCCGTCATTGTTAAAGCTGACGGGGTTTGTATTTCCGAAAAATATTACGAAATTTGCATTGCATTTGTTTAGATTTACATTAAAGGAAAGACAACCCACTTACCAAAGACTTAATGTGCACAATTAGCTATTGAACAATTTTGCCGCCGCTCCCCTCCCCCGGGGAGCGGCGCTTTTTATATTGTAACCATATCAAACCAAATCTGTCATTGAATTGTAATATAAGTATAACATTTCAACTTGACAGATATGCCCAGACCTCTTCCTTTCCGCAACGCTATCCAGAGCACCATAGCAATCATCTGCATGGCCATTATCGCCATCATCGTAGGCTCCTGCGGCAACATACGCACACACGCAGGCATCGAGCACGACTACAGCTATTCGTTCGACGATGACTACTACCACCATCACCACAAGAAATACAAGAAACACAAAAAAACACCACAAGAAGCATCACAAGCACCATCATCACGACGATGACGCCATGGCTCCGGAAATGATGGAATTCGAGGATTAGAGACAGTTCCGCCTCCGCCGCTACGACATATGGCTTACCGCCCCGGGCCTTCAAGTTCGGGGCGCCTTATGTTCCACAGTTCTGCCGGAATGCGGCCGTCAGGGTCGAAGAGGCGGGCGATGTGTCCGGAAGCCACCATGCCTTCGGTATCGTCGCACAACAGCGAGGGAGGGTCTATCAGAGCTATTCTGTCGGAAAGGGCTATGGCGATGTCGAGCTCGTGGGTGGAGAAGATGATGCATTTGCCGCGACTGTGGGCGAGCTCGCGCAAGAGTGTGCACAGCTCGTAGCGGTTGGGCAGATCAAGGAATGATGTCGGCTCGTCCAGGAGCATCGCCGGGGTATCCTGGGCAAGTGCCCGGGCTATCATCAGGCGCTGGCATTCGCCGTCGCTCAGGGTGTCGGAACTGCGGTCGGCAAAACCGGTCATTCCGACGGCGTCGAGAGCGTCGCCGACTATGCGCCGGTCGTTTTCGGAGAGGCTTCCCGTCCAGCCTGTATATGGAGCGCGCCCCATGCCGACTATGTCGCGGCATTTCATTGCCGATATGCGCGTGCGTTCGGTGCTGACAAAGGACAGCAGACGGGCGGCTTCGCGGGAGTCGAGTCCGTCCGTAGGCCTGCCGCCCACTTTCATGAGGCCTCCGTGTTCGCCCAGGCCTGCCATGGCTCTGAGCAATGTGGATTTGCCCGCGCCGTTGCGTCCCAGCAGGGCCGTAAGGCTTCCGGCGGCGAAGTCGGCATCGACGCCTTCGAGCAGACGCCTTGCGCCGTAGCCCGTCGAGAAGTTCCTCAGTTCTATCATCGTTCCGTCCATGGCCTATCTGTTACGGAGCACTACCCACACAACCACCGGAATGCCCAGGAAGGCAGTGACGGCATTGACGGGTATCACAAAGAATTTTGACACTATGTCGCACAGCAACAGAACAGCCGAGCCTGTGAGCATGGTCGCCGGAAGCAGCACGCGATGGTCGCTGTCGCCCACGATGAGGCGTGCCACATGCGGCATGGCAAGGCCAATGAATCCGATAGGGCCGCAGAAGGCCGTCACGGTTCCGGCAAGGAGTACCGTCGAGGTGAATATGAGCGCGCGGCTGCGACGCGGACTCAGTCCCATGGTACGGGCGTAGTCCTCGCCGAAAAGGAGCAGGTTAAGAGGCTTGACTGCACACATCGCCAGCAGCAGACCCACCAGCACTGCGGGAACGAACACAGCGAGCTGGGCCGAGGTGACATCGCCGAGCGAGCCCATGGTCCATATGACGAAGGCCTTGAGCGATTCCTCGTCACTGAGATACTGGAGAATCTGAACTATGGCGCTCACGCCCGAGGCGAACATCATGCCAAGGATGAGAATCACCATTATGTCGCGTATGCGTATCGCCACGGCTGCAGTGAGGCCGAGTACGAGAGCCGAGCCCAGCCATGCGGCTCCGGCGATGCCGAGTCCGCCCAAGGCCTGCGTCAGTCCGAGAAGGGGGGCGCCGAGGATAAAGACGGCCACGCCGAGGCTGGCGCCTGAGCTGACGCCCAGCACATAGGGGCCTGCAAGCGGATTGCGGAACAAAGTCTGCATCAGCAGTCCCGAGGCCGCGAGAGACGCGCCGGCGAGCAGAGCCACGACTGCCTTTATAAGCCTTATATGCAGTACTATCGTGCGCACCGAAGACGGGCAGTCGCCGCCGGTGAGAGCGGCGAAGACATGCTTCATGCCTATGTCCGCGCCACCATAGCACAAGTCGCAGACAAAGAGCAACAACACCGTTGCGGCAAGTGTGGCGAATATGGCCGTGCGTCTCATGTGTCAGTGCAGCTGACGGTAGTAGTACATGCTGTCCCGGCTGAGTTCAGGATGGAAAATCTTTATGAAGTCGCCGAGCACGCGGTGCGGGTAGACAGTTCCGCTCTCGTAGAAGTCGTTGCCTCCGCCGGGAGTCATGCGGGCTATGCTGTTGAAGACCTGTCCCGTCTGCATCGGCCTTACGTCGGCGAATTTGGGCAGGGCGCGCAGCACTTCGTCCATGGCAGTGGCCGTACCGGCGTTTATCCACACGTCGGCGCTGTCGGCCAGAAGGTAGGCCGTCTCCATATCCACAGGAATTGAGCCGCCGCTGTTATTGTCGCCGTAGACGAGCATTCCGCCCGCATCTTCTATCATGCGTACCAGGTAGCTCTTTGTCGAAGGCATGAACCAAGAGCCGCTGTAGGGCTTGTTGACCATCACGCGAGGACACGAATCAACCGCGGCCACCGAAGCGCACAGACTGTCGTAACTTACAACTATGTTACGGAAAACACGCTCGGCGGAGTCGCGCTTGCCTGCAATCTCACCCACGGCGACCGTCCATTCCGACTTGCCGAGGGGGGTGGACTCAACATAGTCGCCTATATAGAAATAAGGTATGCCGAGCTCGTCGAGCTTGGACTCCATCTGCGAGGGGCCGAAGACGCCGTACAGCAACACGAGGTCGGGCTCGAGAGCCGCCAGGCGCTCGTAGTCGATGTTTCCGTCGTAGCCGACATCGGCTTCGTCCGTCAGCCGCGCGCGTACGCTGCTGTCCGACACGAAGCGCAGGCCGGACACGCCGGCCACGATGTCATCGGCGCCGATTGCGTCGAGCATGGCAATCTGAGTGGTCGACATCGTCACCACACGCCTGGCCCGGTCACGCACCACGGCGCCGCTGAAACCGGAAGGTATATCTTCGTCTCCGCGCAGAACCAGCAGTCGGCTGACGGCGTTGCTGTCGGCATTCTGCCACGGACTGCTTGAGGTGATAAGCACGCTGCGTTGTCCGGGCACAGCAGTAATCGAGAAGCCTGTGGCGTGGGTAGGACTGTAGACGATGCTGTCGAAACCCTGCGGGCCCTCACTGCCCTGCCCTCCGCATCCGGCGAGGCAAGCCAGCATGGCCATGCCGATAGGTAAAAAACGTGTCAATGACATAAGAGTTGAAACTGAGAAAAAAGAAGCGGACGCCCGCAGTGCCATAAGAGCTCTTTGGGGCGTCCGCCTTGTGGATTCCGTATCCTGTGTGGAAAGCCTTGCGCACGGCTCACCACATCCGGCTTCGTATATTACTTCTTGTTGCGGACAGCGTAGCGGCTCATGAACTTGTCCACGCGGCCGGCGGTGTCCACCAGCTTCTGCTTGCCGGTGAAGAAGGGGTGCGAAGAGCTGGTGATTTCAAGCTTCACCAGGGGATAGGTTACGCCATCTACCTCGATTGTCTCGCGGGTAGCTACCGTCGAACGGGTGATGAAGATTTCATCGTTCGACATGTCTTTGAATACCACCTCGCGGTAGTTGGAGGGATGAATGTCTTTTTTCATTGCTATTGTCTCTTTAATACGTATTAATCAGAAGATTTTGGCGGGCGTTGGTAGGACGCCCAATAGTAATGGCCTGCAAAGTTACGTATTTTTATCCATCCGCCAAAGTTTTTTCGCTTTTTATTGCTACTTTTGCACCCGCAAATTCAAAATTTAGGTTATCAAAATGAATACTCGATTTCTGAAAATTGCCGCCTGCGCACTCCTTCTGTGCGCCGCGACAGACTCTTACGCCCAGTTCAATCTCCGCAAGGCCGTCGGTGCCGCCGCACAGAGCGCCCAGGCCCTCACCCTCACCGACGAGCAGATGGCTTCATATGTCGCCGAATCTGTCCGCTGGATGGACGAACACAACCCCGTGCTCCCCGAGGACAACCCCTACACCCGGCGTCTGCGCAAACTCACCGAGGGCCTCACCAAAGCCGACGGCATACCCCTGAACTTCAAGGTCTACGATGTCATCGACATCAATGCCTTCGCATGCCCCGACGGCAGCGTGCGCGTTTTCTCCTCGCTTATGGACATCATGGACGACGACGAGCTGATGGGCATCATCGGCCATGAAATCGGCCATGTGCTCAAGCATCATTCCAAGAAGGCTTTCCGCACCCAGCTCATGACCGGTGCTGCGCGCGATGCCCTCGCAAGCGCCGGAGGCCGCGTGGCTCAGCTGTCTGAGAGTCAGCTCGGCACCCTCA
This sequence comes from Muribaculaceae bacterium, assembly GCA_029059965.1. Classification (GTDB taxonomy): domain Bacteria; phylum Bacteroidota; class Bacteroidia; order Bacteroidales; family Muribaculaceae; genus CAG-873. Next base: position 4,375 of record JAIDUY010000349.1, on the reverse strand, counting down.
CCGAAGGTCTCGTCAACGCCCGCTACTCGCAGAAACAGGAAAAGGAAGCCGACGACTGCGGCTACGAGTTCCTTGTCGCCAACGGTCGCAATCCCTGGGGCATGACAATGGCTTTCGAGAAATTCCTTACTCTCGAGGGTCAGAACGGCGGAAGCACCTACATCCAGAAAATGTTCTCGTCGCATCCCGAGACTCAGGAACGAATCCGCCGCATGAGCGAACGCGCCACGCGCGACGGCTACGAACGTCCCGCCAAGCCCGAGGCCGCCGAATAATTCCTCTGCCTGCAAAATATTGCTAAATAAGGACTAAGCGTCCGGACCGGCAAAAACTTTCCGGCTAAAATTGGTTGTTACATTATTATATTGTAATTTTGTACTCCCAAACCTGTGTCCGCCATGGACGCGGGAACGGCGCTTAAGTCACTGAATTATCAAAATCAATAAAACCCACATAACTGTTACATGAACGTAAAATTCGACAAAACCGGTGATCTCGAAGCAGTAATCACCGTGACCGTCAACAAAGAAGACTACGCCGACAAAGTCACCAAGGAACTTAAGGAACTTGGCAAGACCCGCCAGATTCCCGGCTTCCGCAAGGGACACATCGACATCACCCAGCTGCGCAAGCGCTTCGGCAAAGACGCCAAAATCAAAGTCCTCAACGACTTAGCCATCGAAGAGGTACTCAAATATATTCAGGAGAACCACATCGACCTTCTCGGTCGTCCCGTTCCTGCCCGCGACCACGACTTCAACCTCGATGACGACGACGTTACCTTCGCCTACGAAATCGGTATCGCCCCCACCATCGACATGAAGCTCGACGACAGCGTCGAACTCGACTTCTACAACATCGCCGTGACCGACCAGATGATCGAGGATCAGGACAAGGAAATGCGCTTCCGCGCCGGCGAGCAGGTTCCCGCTCAGGAATATGCCGACCGCGCCCTCGTCAAAGGCACCATCATGCAGCTCAACGAGGACGGCTCCGTCCGCGAAGACGGCATCCAGGTGACCGACGGCATCCTCGCTCCCTTCCTCTTCAAGGGCGCTCCCGAACTCGCAGCCAAGTTCGAGAACACCAAGGTAGGCGACAAGGTTGTGTTCAATCCCTTCGACACCTGCGAAGGTAACGAAGCCGAAGTTGCTTCCATGCTCCACATCGACCGCGAACGCGTAGAGGAAGCTCGCTCCAACTTCGAAATCACCATCAGCGAGTTCGTCGTTCACAAACCCGCCGAACTCGGCCAGGAATACTACGACAAGGTATTCGGTCCCGACACCGTACACAACGAAGAGGAATACCGCCAGCAGATCAAGGGTATGATCGAGCAGGCTCTCCAGCCCAACAGCCGTCAGCTCTTCGTACGCATGGCCGAGGACTACCTGATGGAGACCTACGGCGCAAACATGGAGCTCCCCGTCAAGTTCCTTGAGCGCTACATGATGCTCACCGACAACAACATCACCGAGGAGAACGTTGCCGAATCCCTCCGCATGGCAACCCCCGGCATCAAGTGGGAACTCATCGAAAGCAAGGCTGCCGAACTCATGGAAGTCAAGGTTTCCGAAGACGACCTCAAGGCATTCGCCCGCGTCTTCGCCATGGACCAGCTCCGTCAGTACGGCATGGCACAGATGGCCGAGCAGATGGCCGACTACTACGCCGAGAACCTCCTCAAGGACGAGAACCAGCGTCGCCGCATCGCTCACGAAGCCTTCACCGCTCAGCTCTTCGGCAAGATTCACAATGCCATCAAGCTGAACGAGAAGACCGTAAGCCTCGACGAGTTCCGCGCTATCGTAAGCACCCTCAACAACGCCACCGGCGCCGAGGTTGCAGCCGAAGAGGAAACCAAGGAATAATTCAGCACAGACTGAACCCATAGAGAAAGCCGGGCATCCCGCAATGGGGCGCCCGGCTTTTTATATGGTTTTTTACGGATGTCAGTCAAGCAGTCTGACAAATACGGCGCGAGGCTGCGATATGCTGCCAATCTTTGAGAGTGAGCCGTCGGGAGCAATGGCATAGACCTCGACGGCGTCGGCGTCGCGGCATGCCACAAACATGAGCCTCCCGTCGGGACTGATGGTGAAATTGCGCGGATGCCCTCCCGTCGGCGTGTGCGAGCGGTAGGTCAGCAGCCCCGTCGAGGCATCCACATCGAACGTTGCTATGCCCTCGTGGCGCAGACGCAGCGACGCATAGAGCCGCTTGCCGTCGGGCGACAGATGGATGTCGCCCGCACCGTGAGCCTGCGCTGTGTCGGCGGCAACGTACTGGACGGGGCGCAGAGCCGCCCCATCGTAGCGGAGCACGGTCACGCTGTCCGAAATCTCGTTGAGCAGATAGGCGGTGTCGCCGCTGCGGTTGAACTCGATATGACGCGGACCGCTGCCGGGCTTTATGACTACCTCGAAATCGGGACGGTCGGCCACCGGCGCCGTATCGTCGTCGATGAGCATGAACTGATGGATGCGGTCGGTCCCGAGGTCATCGACAAGCATATAACGTCCGTCGGGAGTAAATGCTATGCAGTGGGGATGCGAACCGCGCTGGCGGCTCTCGACCGGCCCGGAGCCCTCAAAGCGGATAAGGCGGCTGCGTTGGCCAAGGACGCCGTCGGCTCCTATCGGAAATATCGACACCGTGCCGTCGCCGTAGTTGGCCGTCACGACGAAGCGTCCGTCGGGAGTGACGTTGACATAACATGGCGAGTCGCCGCCGACAGCCTGAACACCAAGTACTTCGAACGACGGTTCGCCGGCATCAAAGCGCAGCGTGCTCAACGTCGAACTTTCGGCGCCCGTCTCGCTTGCGGCATAGATTGTCCCGTCAGGCCCTATGGCAAGGAATGAGGCGTTCGACACCGGAGCGGCGCACAGCAGACGTGCCGAAGCGTCGGCCGGACAGAACGAATAGGCTTTCAGAGCGCTGTCGCCGGGCTGCGAATAGCTGCCCACAAGCAAGGTCATACATTGGTCCCGACCTGCCGACGAAGCCAGCGGCGCACAGGCCGCGCACAGCATTCCTGCGATAAGCTTCTTCATTCGCCCTCCTGTTCCTCCCCGTCCGGACAGTTGAATATGAAATCGGCTATGCGCCTGGCAGCCCTGCCGGTATAGAGCTCGATATCTTCTTTACGCCACAGGTCCTTGGGATATTCCGAAAGCTCGGAGGCGAGTCCGAAGGCGCTGTCGCGGTAGCCCTGACGGCTCTGCACGGTGGTTCCTTTCTTTGTCTTGAACCAGTCGTTGCCTATGGACTTGTTGATGTCTTCCTCCAGCAGAATCTTGTTGCCGAGGCTGTTGGCGAGCTCATCGAATTCCTCGACAGTGGCGATGCCGGCGTCCAGACGGATGGCGTCGCGGTTATGGCCGCTTGCAGGCATGACGTGCTCGACATTTACGTTAGGCTCGAAATCGAAGTGCAGATTCTTCTCCTTCGCATAGAGGTATTCGTTGAGAAACACGAGCACGTTCTTGTCGTATTCGAGCAGGTCGTCCGTGATGTTCTTCCTCGACCAGTTCGCATTGATATGCCTGTCGAAATCGGCCACTATCTGCTCCTCGCTGTAAGTGCTGTCGACAAAGTTGAAGTTCTCGTTGAAGAGGAAGGTCTTGAACAGGGAGGCCGAGTACCCTATCTCGCCCACCTCCATGATGGCGAACAGACGCAGCAGGCACCTCACCACCGGAGCGATTCGTTCCTCGGTGATTTCCTCAAGGTCGAAACGGTAGAGATAAGGAATGAGGAAGAGCTTGAAGTTCTCGTTGAACTTGAGCATAAGCTTGATTATCGGATAGTCGACAATCCGGTTCCATATGTTCAGAATCTTCTCGAAGGCGTCGCAAAGTTCGGCGGGTCTGTCCAGCAGTTCGGGGTGCTCGTAGGTGTAGTACTTCCTCACGCCGGGAGTGGCGACTTCGTTCCTCTTGTACTGCCCCTTACGCGCGCGTTCCATATACATGAACTGCTGGAGCACCGAGTCTATGTTCACAATCTTGCGCTGGCTCAGCGTATTGGCGAGCCAGTTGATGTTCTTCCACTGACCGACGAAGACATCCTTGTCGCCAGCCTTCGAGTAGAGCTGAGCCGAGATTATGTCGGCGTCTGCAAGCGGCATACCGGTAGAATTCAACGAGTTGAACATTGTGATGGCCTGCTCTATCTGCCAGCTTTTGATTTCGATAATCTGGCATTTGGACAGGAATATCTTTGCGAAATTGTTGACCCGCGTTTCAGAGTAGCCTCTCAGTTTTTCGTAGAAGTACTTGAAGTTACGGAAGAAGTTGGTGTACTTGTTGTCCTTCTGCTTGCGTGGAATGCGGTAGACGCCGTTGCGTGCGTCATCGAAGGTGCGCGACAC
>JAIDUY010000348.1 GCA_029059965.1 Muribaculaceae bacterium | reverse complement strand
TCGTAAAGGAATTGTCGGCCGCATTCGCGGCCGGAACCTACGACGGCATAACCGTCGACGCCCCCTACACCCTGCTGAGCAAAGCCGACATCGCACGCCGCGGCAAAGCCCTCGGACTGGACTACACCACCACCTACTCCTGCTACAAAGGCGGCGAAACCCACTGCGGCCAGTGCGGCACCTGCCGCGAACGCCGCCAGGCCCTCGCCGAAGCAGGAATCGAAGACCACACCGTCTACGAAGAAATCTGACAAGCAAACATCAACCCTTAATACTTATCCTAAAAACTCAATTCAATGGAAGCATTACTGAAACAGATCAGCGAAGCCTACGAAAACTTCTGCACCGACGCAACCCTCCAGCAGGAGAAGAACAACAAAGCCGCCGGCACCCGCGCCCGCAAGGCATCTCTCGAACTCGAGAAGCTCATGAAGGAATTCCGCAAAGTATCCCTCGAAGCCTCCAAGGCCTGAACCTCTCCCCATCCCATCAAAGCGCCGCTACTCCCCACCGAGAGCGGCGCTTTACATTTATACCCCTCCCTCAGCATAAGCACAGACCGCGCCGCACAGACATTCAACCCCGATAAAGATTACCTCCTTTACCTTGTACTTATTCTTGCTTGAAAATACAAAGGCTGCGATTATTCAACCTTCGGCAAATCTTTCCAGTGATTTTTCTGAAAGTTCCTCAAAGTTTATGTTAGTAACGAAATAATTACTAACTTTGTAATGCCATAAGGCACAAAACTAAAACTCTTCAAAAAAATGACAGACGAAGAATTTGAAAAAGAGGTCGAAGACCTGACGGAGCTTCTCCGCAATCTCAGGCGGATTAAGGACAAAGGCCGGAAACGGTGGCTGAAAGCTGAAATCCGAATCCTCCTCAGAAAATTAATGAACGACTAAAAAATGACTCTTCCTCCTGTTCAGACTTACGGGAGGGAGGGGTTTATACAAACAAATATGGAAAACAATGAAAACACCCGACGCGACCCGGTCCTTTCAAAATTACGTTTCATGGCCCGGGAAGATTTGTCGCGCGTCCTTAACGGCGCCTACATATCGGAGCGCTTCTTCGGGAAGTCCGGCAGCTGGTTCAGCCAAAAACTGAACAATAACCTGAAAAACGGTAAACCTTGTGAGTTTACTCCCGAAGAGCTGAAGACTCTTAGTGATGCGCTTTATACGATTTCTATAGAGTTACAAGAATTAGCCGACGAATTGCAATAAGATTCTCAATCTTCGTCTGTCAAACGTTTGCAATAAATCGGCTCGACGCCCGGCTGACACCACAGGTCAGTCGGGCGTTTTTGTTAAATGTTATTAAATATCTCCTTGTTGCGGGGAAAAGTGGTTACCAATTCCACGATTTAAGGGCTAAGGGTAGACGCCTGTCGCGTCGGGCCCTTAAATGAAATTATTACTGTCCGCTCAAAAAAAGTTTAGCGGACAGTAATAATTTTATTTGAAAAACAAGTGCCATAAAATTTTGCTATTCTAATAAATAGCATTAACTTTGCAGTGTAATCAAATACAGAGAACAATGAAATACAACGAACTCCACCGAAAGCTCAGGAAAGCAGGATGTTACCCCACGGGGCGCGAAATTTGCGGACATCCCGAGTGGTTCAGTCCGATAACCGGACAAAAGTTCCCCACCGGACATCATCCCACAAATGAAGTTGCAAAAGGAACTTTAAAAAACATTCAGAAAGCTTCCGGCGTAAAAATGTAAGAGGAGAGGGGCGGCGCCCCCTCCCCTCTTTAAAAAAGAGTTCGTAAAACAGCATTAAAAATACATTAAACAGCACAGACGAAAATGACAACGGTAAAAGCTTACATAGCACGCGAAAAAGACGGAACCTATTCCATCTTCACAGATGATGCGGCTCCGATTAATTATGGCCTTGTCGGCGAGGGTGAAAGCGTTCAGGAAGCCATCGACGAGTGGAACCGCGTATATGAGGCAATGAAAGAAAGCTACGCAGCCGACGGAATGCCTTTTGAAGAGGCGCAGTTTGAATTTGCTTATGATGTTCCTTCCTTTCTCGCCTACTATGGTGAGCTGCTGTCCTTCAAAGGCCTTTCAAAACTCACCGGAGTCTCCGCGGCGCAGCTGTCGCAATATGCGAACGGCTATCGCAATCCTTCACCCAAAACAACAGCGAAAATCCAAAACGGATTAAAGTCATTCGCTACCGAATTGAGCCGGTTACAGCTTATTTGATTACACCCTCAAGCATTGTTCTCTCCGGCTCGACGCCCGGCTGACACCACAGGTCAGTCGGGCGTTTTTTGTTAAATGTTATTAAATATTCCTTTACTACGGGGAAAAGTGGTTACCAATTCCACGATTTAAGGGCTAAGGGTAGACGCCTATCGCGTCGGGCCCTTAAATGAAATTATTTGCCAATAAGAGCGCCGAGAACTCCACCGCGGCCTTCCTGAACACCGCACTGAATGAAAGCCGAACTGGAGGCCACTCCCGCCGAGGCCGACAGCGCCGCAGCCGCGCGCGAGGACCGCTACGACCGCCTCGTGGCCGAACTCGTTCACCGCCGTTACAGCATCGACCGCGAAATCGCCCTCGCCGCCAACCTCTACGCCCCCACCGAGAAGCGCAGCGCCGAGTACGCCGCCTATCAGGCCTACCGCGAGCAGTGCAAGGCCGAAGCCCGCCACATCATCGAGACAGAACCCGAAAGCATCTACGACCATGGCACCGACCCCGAAGAAATCTAACAAGCACCACCACCTGCCCCAGCTCATCTGCGGCGTGCTCCTCGTCATCAGCGGCGTCGTGCTCATCTTCGGGGCGTTCTTTACCCCGCCCGCCGGCGAGATTCACGCCTCCGTCCTCGTGGCCTTCGGCGAAATCCTGACATTTGTCGGCGCCCTGTTCGGCATCGACTATCATTATAAGATGCGCCAATGAAGTACTTCTCCATCGAGGAACTGACCCGAAGCACCACAGCCACCGCGCGCGGCATCGACAACACACCCGACGCCGCCGCGCGCGCGGCTCTGGTGCGCCTCGCCGACGCCGTGCTCGACCCGCTGCGCGAGGCCTACGGAAAGCCTGTCAAAGTAAACAGCGGCTACCGCTGCCCGAAGCTCAACCGCGCCGTCGGCGGCGTCGCCACAAGTCATCACCTCCGGGGCATGGCCGCCGATATAACAGGCGGCAGTCCCGAAGAGAACCGCCGCCTGTTCGACCTCGCCCGCTCGTTGCAGCTGCCGTTTACCCAACTTATCGACGAGCGGGGCTTCCGCTGGCTGCATATCAGCCACGACCCTGCCGACATCCGCCGACAAGTCCTGCACCGCTAAAGTATCAGCCGCGACACATCAAACGACACATTAGCAATGAAAACATTTGGAATACTTGCCGCCCTCCTTGCCATAGTCCTTGCCGCCTGCACGCGCACGGTCTATGTTCCTGCCGAGCTTGTCCGCGACAGTCGCGACAGTCTCGGAACGTACAGCGCCCGCCACGACAGCACAGGCCGCCACACGGCCACGACCGACAGCGTCGCCGTCGTCATCGAGCGCACAATTCACGTCAACGACCGGGGCGACACGGCACGACTTGTGGAGACGCGCGACCGCTGGCGCACCCGACACACCGTCGACACTCTTTGGCGTGTCCGCACCGACACTTTTACAGTCTACATCTCCCGCACCGACAGCCTTGCGCGGACGACCACGGCGCCGAGCCACGGGAGCAGCGGGCGCAGCCTCCTCGACAGCGTCCTGCTGTGTTGCGCCCTCATGGCTACAATAGGCGCCGCCGTGGCCGTAGGGCGCAGGCTGCGCTGACGGCACACCGGCGGGCATCGCATAGGGTGCGTCGTAGTCGCTCCACCAGGGCGTCCGCCTGCCGTAGAGAACCCAGTCGAGGACGGCACGATTGGCCCGGTCGATTTTGCCCCTGTCGAAGTCGATATAAATATATTGCTGTCCGATAAAACTCAGATAATGCAATAAAGTATGGCTCGAACGCTGATTTTACGGTGTTCGAGTC
>JAIDUY010000347.1 GCA_029059965.1 Muribaculaceae bacterium | reverse complement strand
CTCTGACAGCAGGCAAGGTCGACTTCGACGCAACCACCAGCGGAAGCATCAGCGTGGCCACACTCTCGGCCCGCAAGGTAGGCGCTGAGGCCACAACCAGCGGCAGTGTCACCGTCAGCGGCGGAACGACAGCCGAAGCTGACTACGAGGCCGGCACTTCCGGCTCGCTCACCCTCGACGGACTCACTGCCGAGACGGGCAGCGCATCGGCAAGCACAGCCGGCACCGTCCGCTGCCGCATCCTCCGTCCGTCCGACATCTCCACCTCGACCGGAGGCTCGGTGAACAACTCCACAAACTAATTGTTGACAAGGTAGGGGCATTAAAGCAAAATTTATTAATTTTGCACGATAAAGCATCCACTACCGACTCAAATGTATTTCTCACCAATACTGACTCCCACTGTACTGTGGCTGCTTGCAGCGTCGGCGATATGCGTGACGCTGTCGGCAGCCATCTATTTTACACGAGTGCGCACCGTGACCGCGTTCAGGCGCCGCGCCGACAAGGAGCGCCCTGACAAGCCCGACGCGGAGTTCGAGCCCGCCTCGGTGATTGTCTACTCGCAGGGCGATGCCGAGAATCTGACGTCCATGCTTGAGTCGCTTTTGGCTCAGGACTATCCGGCACCCTTCGAGATTGTGGTGGTCAACGAGGGCGAGAGTTCCGACGTGCGCGATGCCGTGTCGATGCTGCGCGCTGCCCACAACAACCTCTATCTGACTTTCACGCCCGAGGGCGTGGTGAACCTCAGCCGCAAGAAACTTGCGCTGACCTTGGGTGTCAAGGCCGCCCGCTACGATGTGGTGGTGCTCACCACCACCGCCGCCGAGATTGAGTCGCCGCTGTGGCTCAAGCGCATGATGGCACCTTTCAGCGCCGGTTCGCCTGTCGAGGTCGTGCTCGGCTTCGCCTATGTCGACCCTGCCGAGGACAGCGCACGCGGCTGCCGCCGCCGCGCCTTCGACTATGTGGCCGACAGCGTCCGCTGGCTGGGCGTGGCCATAGCCGGGAAGCCTTTCCGCGGCACGGAGTACAACCTCGCCTACCGTAAAGAGGTGTTTCTGCGCAACAAGGGTTTCGCCCGCAGCCTGAACCTGCACTACGGCGACGACGATATTTTCGTGAGTCAGATTGCAAACGGCGCCAACACTGCCGTCGAGCTGTCAGACGAGTCGATTGTGCGGCTGCGCCACGGCAATCATCCCCGCATCTTCAGCGAGCGCGTGCTGCGCCGCTGCTTCACCGAGAGCTTCATCCGTCGCCGTCCGCGCCTGCTCTATCCTCTTGCAGGCTGGCTCCAGCTCGGTGCAATCGGCTGTGCGGCGGTGGCTTCCTGGATGGCGTGGCCCAACCTGCAGGCCTCGGCCATCGGTGTGGTGCTCCTTGCCATCATCATCGTACTCGACATCACCACATGGCGCAAGGTCATGGCGGCGCTGAAGTCGCGTCCGCTGCTGCTGACCCTGCCGTGGTTCGCCCTCACATATCCCCTGCGCAAGTTTGGCGGACGCATACGCGGCCGCCTCGGCAAGCACAAGAAATACACCTGGGACTGAGGGGTAATTGAGAATTTATAATTAAAAATGCATAATGCATAATTAGGTGATTCACGCCCAATTATGCATTATGCATTCTAAATTCTCAATTACCGTCATTCCGGGCGGGTCTGGCCGGCGCCGGTGATGAGGTACTTGTAGGTGCAGAGTTCGCGCAGGGCCATGGGGCCGCGTGCGTGGAGCTTCTGAGTCGATATTCCTATCTCGGCACCGAAGCCGAACTGGGCGCCGTCGGTGAAGGCGGTGGACACGTTGGCATAGACGCAGGCGGCGTCGACGCGGCGCAGGAAGAGCTCGGTGGCCTCGCGGTTCTCGGCGATTATACATTCGCTGTGGTGCGAGCCATAGCGGTCGATGTAGGCTATTGCCTCGTCGATGTCGGCGACGGTGCGCACGGTGAGCTTGTAGTCGAGCCATTCGCGGCCATAGTCGTCGGGAGTGGCGTGGCGCAGGTCGGGGTATGCGCCTTCGAGCGCTGCAAAGGCTTCGTCGTCAGCATAGATGGCCACATTGCGTTCGCTCAGGTGGTAGCATAGCGCAGGGAGCGATTCGAGGCGGCTGCGGTCGACCAGCAGGCAGTCGAGGGCGTTGCAGACGCCTACGCGGCGGGTCTTGGCGTTGAAGATGATGTCGCGGCCTGTGGCGATGTCGCCCGAGGAGTGGAAGTATGTGTGGCATACGCCCGCGCCAGTCTCGATGACGGGCACGAGGGCGTTGTCGCGGACAAAGTCGATGAGTCGGCGGCTGCCGCGGGGGATGAC
>JAIDUY010000346.1 GCA_029059965.1 Muribaculaceae bacterium | reverse complement strand
CTTCCTCGTGTCCCTCTCACTGGCATTGGCACTGAGCGACATCAACATGCGCTGCGGCGTCGACATCCTCTTCATCGACGAGGGCTTCGGAACGCTGAGCTCCGAGCCGCTGCGCGACGCCGTATCGCTGCTGGAAAGCCTGCGCCACGTGACGGGACGCCGCGTAGGCATCATAAGTCATATGGAAGAACTGCGCACCCGCATACCCGTGCAAATCAAGCTGCGGCGCGACGCCCGCAGCGCCTCGTCGCAGATAGAAATCTCGGACCTGTCGGCCCGCTGATCAGGCTCCGGGAGCCAGGGGAAGAGTGAACAGGAAGCGCGAGCCGCGGCGGTAGCTGCGGTCGAGCGAGACGGTACCGCCGAGCAAGGAGACAAGCTTACGCACGATGTAGAGGCCGAGCCCCACGCCCGAAGTCGACCGGTCGGCTTTGCGGAAACGCTGGAATATTGCCTCCTCAAGACCACGCGGCACGCCTATTCCGGTATCGGTCACCGAGAAGGTCACGATGCCCTTCTCGTGGTCAGGCTCGAAGTCGACGGTTATTTTTCCTTTTTCGGTGAACTTCTGCGCGTTGGCCAGCAGATTGGAGAGCACCTGCACGGCGCGGTGGCTGTCGGTGAGCACGCTGATATCCGGTCTTTTGTGCGGATTGAAAACCACCTCGATGTCGGGCTTGGCCGTCGCCGGACCGCCGAAGACCGTATCGATGGCCAAGGCGCTCATGTGGTAGACGCTCACGGGATGACGCTCGACGGCGATGCTGTCCTTGTCGAGGGCGGCGCTGTCGAGGACGTCATTTACAAGAGTCAGGATGAGCTTGGAGTTGAACTCTATAGTGCGGGCGAAGCGGTCGAGGTACTGCGCCTTTTCGGGCGGCACACAGTCGACGATAAGCCTTGAGTACTCGACAATCGCATTGAGGGGCGAGGACACCTCGTGGCTCATCACGTTGACAAACTCGGACTTCAGGCGGTCGGCCGCGGCGGCCTCGTCGCGGGCTACGACAAGCTCCTGCTGTGCATGGCGCAGATTGTCGCGCTCCTGCCGCAGAGTGTCGTTGGCAGCGCGCAGACCGACGGCCAGTCGCCTCACCTTGAGCAGCTGGCGCACGAGGAGCACAATCAACAGAAGCATCACCAGCAAGGCCACGCCGGCAATCGTCTTCGTGGTGCGCGAAGCCTTCTCGGCATCGAGACGCTGCTGCTTCTCCAGCTGCTTCTTCTGCACCACAAGATCGCTGATGTCGGCGAAGAGCTGCAGTTCGCGGAAGTTGTCCTGCTGGCGCATCTGCAGGCTGTAATTGAGCAGAGCGTTGAGTTTCATCGACGCTTCAAGCTGCGCGGCGCTGTCGCCGGTTTCCTGTGCCGCCTTCACCATAGCTTCAAGCAAAGGCCTCTTATAGCGGGCATTCTGCGGCAAATCGATACAATGCCGCAGCAGTGGCATGGCCTCGCGGTAACGGCCGTGCGCCATCAGGTAGAATACCTTTGCCCGCGGATTGTTGCCGGCGTCGGCGGCAATCTGCGGATTTCGGCGCGCCAGTTCGACAATGCGGCCGTAGTAGTCCTCCAGTTCGGAGGGCTCGAGAAGTTCATAAGCACCGAGGATGCGCCGCAGTGCGGTGAAGCGGTTAGTCTCGTAGTTGCGGTATATTCGTCCGGCCGCACGGTATTCGGCTCTGAGCGAGTCCATGGCATCGAGCATGCGCCGGTCGATGTCGAGCATGAGTCTCTGATTGTTGTTTCCGGCGAAGGCCATGGCGGCGTGGGTGTAGAACAACCTGATAACGGCGCCGTTGGGCAGGTTCATCGACTGGAGGTGCTTGTCGAGGCGGTCAACGAAAGTCGTAAGCAACTCACCGTGCGTGGCCCGTTCGGTGAAGATGCACAGAGCATAAAGCTCGAGTGCCTTCTCCGACGGGGTTCCGGAAAGGAACGACGACATGTCGGCTATACTTGCGGCGAGACGGTCCATTGCCTCTTCCTCGTCGGTGATGGCGTTGATGCTGTCCCGCAGGGCGAGCATGTCGATGAACAGACGGGTCTCCGAGCGGTCGTCGGAAGGCTCGATAGCGTCGACTTCGGCACGCAGCTGCCCGAGCATACCGGGAACGGCGTGCCTCAGGTTCGCGCGGTTGCGGATGGCATCGAGCAGGACGGAGGTGTCTCCGGTGCGCTGTGCCAGCCAATAGAGGGTGTCGGACATCTCGACTCGGTGGGTGCCCAGGGCGAGGTCGAAGATATTGTAGACTATGGGGAGACTGTCGGCAGCCGTGCGTGCCCGGCTGAGCTTATCGTGCTCGACGGCAAGGGCGTTTTGCCTGTCGATCGGTTCTGCAAGTGTGGCGCCGGCACTGAAGGCCGTCGACAGCAGAATCACGGTGAGCGTCAGTGCCGCCAAGCTGTTTTTGAATCCGGAAATCATCGCAGATGAATTTGATACGCAAATGTAGGCATTTAAATCGAAGCGCACAAAAAAAAGTCCAATACTCATTTCAACAACGGGTAGAGGACCTAAGCCAATAGGCAATAATCAAGTGATTCAAGTTGAGTTGCTTTACAGAAATTGCTTACTGAATGTGTAGAGATTATATCATACTTACTTACGTCTTTAACACCTCGGACACATTCGGTATGCCGACTGTCGTCGCGACGTTGGCCCGGTGTCTGCCTTTAGCTTAGATCATTGTTGATTGTCGTAAATAATAATCGGTCTAAGTCAAAGCTTAAGGCGTTATAAACGCAATGCAAAGTTAAGAAGCTTTTTCGTATTGAACAAAAATTTTTTTAACGAAAGCGTCAACGGAAGCAATCATTAACTTTCATATACATATTTTTGCAAAAACAGAATCGCATTTGAATTTGTCTAATAATTTACATATCTTTGCAATATGAATCAGTTCATCACCTCCGAGAATATTCTGCTTGTCGGGTCGATAGTGCTCGGCGCCGGCATCATGATAGGCAAGACCAGCTACAGGCTCGGCCTGCCGATACTGCTCATATTCCTGCTTGTAGGCATGGCCTTCGGCACCGACGGACTCGGCATAGAGTTCAGCGACATGCACACGGCGCAATTCATAGGCATGATAGCCCTGTGCATCATCCTCTTTTCGGGCGGCATGGACACCAAGTACAAATCGATACGTCCGGTGGTGGTGCCCGGTCTGATACTGGCCACGTCGGGTGTGCTGCTGACTGCCGCCCTGACGGGTCTGTTCGTGTGGTGGCTGTCGGGCATGAGCTGGACCAACATCCACTTCGCCATACTGCCCTCGCTGCTGTTGGCGGCGACGATGTCGTCGACAGACTCGGCGTCGGTGTTCGGCATCCTCGGCACCCGGAAGGTAAACCTGAAGCAGAACCTGCGTCCTATGCTCGAACTCGAGAGCGGCTCCAACGACCCGATGGCCTACATGCTGACCATCATCCTGATAGAGACCATCACCATGGGCTCGGAGCTTTCGGTGAGCCGCCTTCTTACCGACGTGTGCGTGCAGTTCGCCATCGGCGGCGCCGCGGGCTACGTCATGGGCAAGGGCACCATATGGCTCACTGCGTTCTATCGCCGCCACAACGGCAAGGGCGCCCGCGAGGACGCCGAGCAGGCAAGCTCGATGGTGTCTATTCTCATCTTGGCCGCAGTGTTCTTCACCTTCGCGGCCACCACGCAGCTCAATGGCAACGGCTATCTGGCCGTCTATGTGTGCGGCATGGTGATAGGCAATGCCGACATCCCGGGCAAGCGCTCCATCAGCCGCTTCCTCAGCGGCCTTACGTGGCTGGCGCAGACTGTAGTCTTCCTCATGCTGGGCCTGCTTGTCAATCCCCACGACATGCTCACTGTGGCACCGGTGTCGCTGCTGATAGGCGCCTTCATGATTTTCGTGGGACGTCCGGCCAGCGTGTTCCTGTCGCTGCTCCCGGTGCGCGGTCTGACGGTCAAGGCACGCTGCTTCGTGTCGTGGGTTGGTTTGCGCGGCGCCGTGCCCATCATCTTCGCCACCTACCCTGTCATTGCCAATAT
>JAIDUY010000345.1 GCA_029059965.1 Muribaculaceae bacterium | reverse complement strand
CAATCTGCTTGCCCAAGGGCATGCCGCTCATCGAATTGGAGCGTTCGAGAAAGAAGAACGCCACGGCACCGACAACGAAAAGCGTCACCGTAGTCACGAGCACGAGCTTGGTGTTGAGGTCGTAGACGTGGACACGGCGACGTCGGGCAGGACGGCCGAGCACACGATCGCGCAGCATGCCAAGGTGATGGATTGCCGCATCCTTGAAGTTGACCAGATTCGGGAAGCCTATGCCGCCGGCAAAAATCATCAGGGTCATGACCAGATAGAAGACCTGTCCTCCGCCGAAAAGTGCGGGATTGGCCATGCCGTCGGGCACGGTGCTGAGTCCGGAGTTGGTAAAGGCCGCAATGGCATGGAATGCGGCGAAGCCCGCGCGGCCGCCGACGGTGGGGAACATATCGGCCGGAGCCGTCAGATAGAGCCCCACGGCCCCGACAGCCTCAACCGACACCGTGAAGGCAAGGATATAGAGCAGCATTGGAATCAGCGCGCTCATGCTCTTCGAGTAGATGAAGTCGCGCATCAGCAGCTGGTTGTAGATAGAAGGCCTGCCGCTGAAAAAGAGCGAGAAGAAACTCGTGAAAGTCAGTACGCCCAGAGCGCCGATTTCCATCAGCACCGCCAGCACCGTCCAGCCCAAAGGGGTGAAGGTTGCCGAGACGTCGACAGGCGTCAGACCTGTCATGCTCACGGCGCTCGATGCCAGGAAAAGCGAATCGACATAGCTCAGCGGCATCACGGTGCAACGCGGAAGCATAAGTACGAAAGAGCCCGCGAGTATGAAGAAGATGAAGCTTGCCGAAAGGATGAGCGAGGGGTTGGTTCGCCGCCCCAGCAGCTTCATGCATCCGCTGCATATCTCGGCCACGGCATAGAAGCCCAGTGCCGCGTAGAGGAAATACCTGTGAAACAGTATGCCTATGCCCGGCACATGCGAGGCCGAGGGAAAGAGCACGGGCAGCAGTGTGAGAAGTATAGCTGCATCGGCGCACACGCGCACCACACCCGCCACTCCGCGCGGCCTGCGGAGAAAAAGCACGTCGACGGCGATACCGACAAGGAATACGGCCTGCGTGGCCAGCAGGATGCCCCTGATGGTGTGCTTGTTGACGGCCCGGCTGTCGAATCCGACGTACACCACCAGGCACACCACCGTGACGATGGCGGCGATGAAGGCGAGCACGTCCATCACCGCATTGACCGACGAGCCGAAGCGCCTGAACTTCAACGACACTCGGTACACGAGCCCCCGGGGCACGCGCAGCAGAGATGAAATCGTATTTCGGAAAGAGAATTTCATAAGCCGGTAAGCATATAAATACAACGTCCCCGTGGCCGAAAAGGTCACGGGGACGCATATGTTTGTGGTCTGCAGTCGGCTTAGCGCACCACAACCTTTGTGGTGACACCGTCGACATTGACGATGTAGATGCCTGCGGGCACGGTGAGGCTGTCGATGCTGCGGCCGGAGAGGTCGTAGACAGCGGCATTCTCATACTCGCCGCTGATTACGATTTCGCCACGGGCACCGAATACGTTCACTGCAGGAGTCTCGACGGTCACTTCGTCGATACCGCTGACGCTCTTGGTGGCGAACACGGCGAAGGAGTTGGCGGGCAGAGTCACGCTGACCTTGCCTGCGCCGGCATCGGCGATGACGGGTTCAAGGCCGGGAGTTGCGCAGATGAGCTGGCTGTTGGCGGCTGTCAGCAGGGTGGAGGAAGCCTCTACAATCACCTGCGCGCCGTTGATTTTGGGATTGACAAAGAGGATGGCCTCCTTGCTTCCTGCAGTCAGACGGATGCTGCGTGTGCTCTGATATTTGGAACTCAAACCAATAGGAGTGTAGC
>JAIDUY010000344.1 GCA_029059965.1 Muribaculaceae bacterium | reverse complement strand
CCCCGGAGAGGCTCGAACTCTCGACCCACTGATTAAGAGTCAGTTGCTCTACCAACTGAGCTACGGAGTCTTGCTTTGGGGAGGTGTTTCCCTCATTTGCGCTGCAAAGTTAGGTACTTTTTTAGTACTGTGCAAATTTTTCGACGACTTTTTTTGAAATATTTTTATCAAATTTTATTGAAAGTGCCGTAACCAACAACATATCAGCCGACTGACAAAGCCGAAGTCATAAGCACGGAAAACACCAGCATGAGCATGGCCGTGATGCCGAGTAGGGGAGTAAGCCGCCTGCCCTTCAGCGAGGCCATCCGCAAAGCTATAATGACCGAAAGACCGACATAAAGTCCGGGCACTGCCGACCACATATCGGAAGCTCCGAGCCACACATTAATGGTCAACAGGGCCGCCGCGATGGCGTTGACCACATACAGAACAACCATCGGACGGACGCCGAAAGCGGTGGCAAGCGTGTGCTTGCCGACGGCGCGGTCGTCGGGAATATCCCTGACATTATTTACTATCAGAACATTGGCTCCCATAAGGCCTATGGCGACGGAAGCTGCGAAAACCGACGGCGACCAAGCGAGTGCCTGGACGTAATAAGTTAGGTTGACGGGCACGATTCCGAAGAATACTATCACGGCCACCTCGCCCAGACAGTGAGTCGACAGCGGATACGGACCTGCGCTGTAGGCCAAGGCTCCGAGGCCAACGGCTATGCCTGCGGCAATCAGCCAATATCCGCCCCACAAGGTCAGGGAGAGACCCACAATTGCTGCTGCGGCGAGAGTGGCGAATACGGCAGTCTTCATGGCGCGCGGACTTATGTCGCCCTCGGTGACGCCGCGACGCGGTCCTTCGCGCCCCGAACGGTCGCGCCCCGCACTGTAGTCGAAGTACTCGTTGGCGAAATTGGACGCTATCTGACAGAGTACGGCGAATACGAGGCACAGCGCCGCCGGCACAATCAGGAAAGAGCCGTCGGATATATTGAAGCCGACGGCGCATATGACACCGGCCACAGAAACGGGAAGCGTGCGCAGGCGCATGGCCTCTATCCAGCTTTTCAGAGAACTCATATGGTGCTTGTCTTAATGGCAGACACAGCGCAAAAACGTGTTCCGCGCTGTGTCTGCCGCGATTGGATTAATGTCAGTTGACCTTTTCGATGACCACGCAGTCGATGAGGGCATGGTTGGTGCCGAGATTCATGTTCTCGTTCTCGGGACGGTAGTCGATGGTGATGCTGTGACGTCCTGCCGCCATAGGAACGATGACGCTGTTGGAGCTGCCCCAGTCGTTCCAGTTTGCCACACCGCGGTGGGGCATCACCAGAATGCCTGCGCGGTCGCCGTCGACGCTGAGGGTGCGGATGGCTGCCTTGTTCTCGGTGTTGACCGGACCGTTGCCGTTGGCATAGCGCACGCTCACTGCATATTCACCGGCTTCGGGGACATCGAAGGACACAGTGACGGGACGGCTGTTGTGGTCGATTTCGACGAAGCCCGTTCCGGTGAAGCCTTCGAGTGCGCCTTCGGGAGCGTAGGACACTTCGGAGGATGTCATCGATGTGCTCGATTCAGGCATCTGAAGCACCAAGCGGAGGGTGTTGGAGCGGGGCTCAGAGGCAAAGGAAGGCACTCCGTCGGGGCTGACGCCGATGCCCGGATACACGCCGGGAACAGTTGC
>JAIDUY010000343.1 GCA_029059965.1 Muribaculaceae bacterium | reverse complement strand
TAGACAGGTTATGCCGTCGTAGGTGCCGGCGGCGATTGCGGCCGACATTGCCTTGACGAAGCTTTCGCGGCAGTCGGGGTAGAGGGCGTGGTCGCCGTTGTGGTTGGCTATCATCAGCTTGGTCAGGCCGTGGCTTTCGGCGAGGCCGGCTGCTGCGGCGAGCATGATGCCGTTGCGGAAGGGCACGACGGTGCTCTTCATGTTGTCGAAGTCGTAGTCGCCTTCGGGGATGGCGTCGGGGCCTTCGAGCAGGGAGCTGTGGAAGTTCTCGCCAATGAAGCTGAGGTCGATTTCGACGAGCTCGATGCCGAGTTCGGCGCAGTGGCGGCGTGCACATTCGGCTTCGCGGGCGTTGTGGTTGGAGCCGTAGTTGAAGTTGACGGCGAGGGCTATTTCGGAGGCATATTCGTGGAGCATGGTCACTGAGTCCATGCCGCCCGAGAGTACGAGTATCGCCTGTGGTGTTCTGTCGGTCATTGTATTCAGAATGTCATGGGAAATGCTGCCAGGCGGCGTGCTGCCACCAGGTCGGCGTGGTCGTCGTCGCCCCAGTTGGCGAAGGGCACGATGGAGATGCCGCCGCGGGGCATGAATTCGCCGCGCACTTCGATGTAGCGCGGGTTCATGAGCTTGCGCAGGTCTTTCATTATTATATTCACGCAGTCTTCGTGGAAGTCGCCGTGGTTGCGGAAGCTGAACAGGTAGAGCTTGAGGCTCTTGCTCTCGACCATCTTGCGGTCGGGGATGTAGTTGATTATGATTTTGCCGAAGTCGGGCTGGCCGGTCTTCGGGCAGAGTGACGTGAATTCGGGGCAGAGGAAGGTGACGATGTAGTCGTCCTCGGGATGCTTGTTGTCGAATGTCTCGAGCATCTCGGGGCTATAGTCGGTGGGGTAGTGTACTCCGGCCTGACCGAGCAGGCTGAGCTGATGTATTTCCTTTTCTGTACGCGGCATAATTGTCGGTGATAATGTGTGGCGGTTGCGTTGTCGGAGCTTCCGCTTTCGTTTATGATTGCCCTCTGGGGGCTTGTGGCGGGGGTGCTTCCGCCGCTTTCGTTTGGCAAACATACAAAAAAATCCGACGCCGGACAAGAAAAAGTGACTTTATTGCTGAAAAAATGTAAAAATTCTCGGTTTTGGGGCTTGAATTGCTTGATTTTGTCTTGATTTGACCTCTGCGATGTGTGTGCGTTCTTGTCCGGGACGTCTGTTTTGTGTATTTTTGCAGCATCTTTAGATCTTTCTATAAATCACATCTCCGAGCCCCCGAGCCAAAAGCGTTACATAGAAGG
>JAIDUY010000342.1 GCA_029059965.1 Muribaculaceae bacterium | reverse complement strand
TCTACACGAGCGTTATTATCATGGACACGGCCCTCAAGGCGCTGTTCGACTTCGTCGACATGGGGGAGGTGTCCGACAAAATCCACGGCATCGAGCATCCCGACATCCCCCTGTGGGCACTGTGGGCGCTGCAGCAGTATGCCAAGACCGCAGGCACCGACGAGTGCCTGAAGCGTTACGGCAAAGCCGTGGCCAAACTCGTGGACTACGTCCTCGGCGGCGGCCATCCCAACCTCTATGTCGACGCCGACAACGGCCTGCTGAGCACCGACGGGCACCTGCACCCCGTATCGTGGATGAACTCCGTGCTCGGCGGCGCTCCCGTGGTTCGCCGCACCGGACGCCTGGTGGAATTCAACGCCCTGTGGTACAACGCGCTCATGTTCGCCGCTTCGCTCACCGAGAACGCTGCCGAATATGCCGAAAGCCGCAGCCGCTGGCTGGCCGAGGCCGACAGGATGAAGCAGCCCTTCGTCGACACATTCCTCAACGAGAGCGGCTACCTCTACGACTACGTCGACGGCACCTTCGCCGAACCCTCCGTGCGTCCCAACATGGCCATCGCCATCGGCCTGGACTACTCGCCCCTTGACCGCCGCCAGCGCAAGACCGTGCTCGACGTGGTGACCCGCGAGCTGCTCACGCCCAAGGGCCTGCGCACGCTGTCGCCCAAGAGCTACGGCTACCGCCCGAGCTACGTCGGCAGCCCCGACGAGCGCGAGTTCGCCATGCACAACGGCCCCGCACGCCCGTGGCTGATAGGCTTCTACGCCGACGCCTACCTGCGCGTGTTCGGCATGAGCGGCGTGGCCTACATCGACCGCATGCTCATCGGCTTCGAGGACGAGATGACCCAGGGCTGCATAGGCTCGCTGAGCCAGCTCTACGACGGCAACCCGCCCTACACGGGCCGCGGCGCCGTGTCGCACGCCACCAACGTGGCCGAGGTCCTCAGAGCCTACCGCAACCTCAAGCGTCTTGACCAATAATTCCGAATCCCTCATAAAACCTCCATAACAGACAACATGAAAGCACTAATGTTCGGCTGGGAGTTTCCGCCCCACATCCTGGGCGGACTCGGCACGGCAAGCTACGGCCTCACACGAGGTATGTGGGAATGCGGCGACATGGACATCACATTCGTCATCCCCAAGCCCTTCGGCGACGAGGACCGCAGTTTCGCCCGCATCATCGGCACATCGCAGGTGCCGGTGGCATGGCGCGACGTGAGCCGCGAGTACGTCGAGTCCCGCATCGGCAAACTCATGGATCCCGACCTCTACTTCCGTCTCCGTGACCACATCTACGCCGACTTCAACTATATGCGCACCAACGACCTGGGCAGCATCGAGTTCTCAGGCCGCTACCCCGACAACCTCCTCGAGGAAATCAACAACTACTCCATAACCGCCGGCGTCATAGCCCGCACCCTCGACTTCGACATCATCCACAGCCACGACTGGCTGACCTACCCGGCGGGCATCCACGCCAAGCAGGTGACCGGCAAGCCCCTTGTGGTGCATGTCCACGCCACCGAGTACGACCGCTCGCGCGGCAAGCCCAATCCCACCGTCTACGGCATCGAGCGCGACGGCATGACCCACGCCGACCACATCATCACCGTGAGCAACCTCACGCGCCAGACCGTCATCGACCACTACGGCATCGACCCCGCCAAGGTGACCACCGTCCACAACGCCGTCGTGCCTCTGGACAAGGAACTGCTCGAAATCCCCAATCCCCGCGAGACAAAGGAGAAAGTGGTGACCTTCTTAGGCCGCATCACCATGCAGAAAGGCCCCGAGTACTTCGTGGAAGCCGCCGCCAAGGTGCTCCGCAACTGCTCCAACGTGCGCTTCGTCATGGCCGGCAGCGGCGACATGATGGACAAGATGATTCAGCTCGCCGCCGAGCGCGGCATCGCCGACCGCTTCCACTTCCCCGGCTTCCAGAAAGGCAAGCAGGTGTACGAGATGCTCAAGGCCAGCGACGTCTACATCATGCCGTCGGTATCCGAACCCTTCGGCATCTCGCCGCTGGAGGCTATGCAGATGGGCGTGCCCTCGATAATCTCCAAGCAGAGCGGCTGCGCCGAAATCCTGGACAACGTCATCAAGACCGACTACTGGGACATCGACGCCATGGCCGACGCCATCCACGCCATCATCTCATATCCCGCCCTCTACAAGCAGCTGCGCGAGGACGGGCTGGCCGAAGTGGCTCAGATTACCTGGGACAAGGCAGGCCGTAAAGTAATAGATATTTATAACAAGGTACTCGGCCGCTGACCAAGGGCCACAAAACAGCATAACCGACAATGAAAGCTATCTGCTTCAACTTCGAGATACATCAGCCGTTCCGTCTGAAACGCTACCGCTTCTTCGACATCGGCAAGGATCACTACTACTACGACGACTTCCTCAACGACGACATCATGGCCCGCATAGCGCACAACAGCTACATACCCGCTGCCGAGACGCTTCTGCGCATGATCGAACAGTCGGAAGGCCGCTTCAAATGCTCCATCGCCATCTCCGGCGCGGCATTCGAGCAGTTCGAACAGTACGCCCCCGAGTTCATCGACCTTCTGCGCCGTCTGGCCGAGACCCGCTGCGTGGAATTCGTGGCTCAGCCTTACGCCTACTCGCTGGCATCGCTCACCGACCCCGAAGAGTTCGCCGAACAGGTGGCCGCCTGCTGCTCGCTGCTCAAGAACCGTTTCGGCGTGACTCCCAAAGTGGTGCGCAACACCGAGCTTATCTACTGCGACGACCTCGCTCCGCAGATTGTCGGCATGGGCTTCAAGG
>JAIDUY010000341.1 GCA_029059965.1 Muribaculaceae bacterium | reverse complement strand
GTGGCCCGGGCGTGTGCGCCGCGGATGCCGGTGCCGAGCGGGACGCCGATACACTTGGTATAGTCGGTGCAGTCGGGAGTGGGACCGAGCACGAGGTTGGTGGTGGCAGCGTCGTCGAGGCCGAAGATGGTGCCGCTGAGGGTTGTGGAGCTGCCGCCGGTGGGCATGGAGCCGACGATATAGCCCTTGACCCAGATGCCGCTTTCGACGGCGGTGGTGGTGCTGGAGGGGTTCATGGCCACAATCTGGCCTACGTTGTAGGGGCTTTCCTCAGTACCGGCGCCGGCTTCGATTTCACCGGTGTCGATGGTCACGCCTTCGATTTCGAACTCGTCGGCCTTGCCGGTGTTGCCGGTGATGCCGTAGGTTCCCATGTACTGCTCGAAGTTACCGAGGATGAGGATTTCCTTGCCGAGGTTTTCGGGATGGTTGCGGAGGTTGCCGTTCTCGCGCAGAGCGGAACCTGCGGGGAGGGAAACGACCAGACACCGGCTGACTTCGCGGCAGTCGGGCGTCGGACCGATTACGAGGGTGTTGTTGAGCACGGTGGGAGCCTGCCATTCGACGTCGGCGTTGGAGCTTACAGTCTCCACTTCGGGAGCCACGGCACCTACGATGTAGCCGCGGATCCAGCCCTGGCCGCCTGCGTTCTCGGCTTCGAGACCGATGACTTCGTCGACTGCATAGGGCTTCTCCTTGGTGCCGGGCTGGTCGCCGGTGCGGATAACGCCGTCGCCATCGATCAGGATAATCTGCCAGTTGTTGTTGTAGTAGCTCAGAAGGCCCACGAGGTCAAGATTGCCCACGGGCAGAGTCTCGTTCCAGAAGGTGCTGTAACCGCTGGTGCGCACAATCATGGTGCTGCCGTTGCGGTCGACGATGTTGCGGTTCTGGTCCTCGTTGCTGGTGGCGTGGTAGGCCGAGAACTTCTTCTGGCCGCCGTCCTCGAAGTAGACGTTCTTGAAGCGGACGAGCTGGCTCTGATATTTGCGCAGACCCTCGGGGGTGTTGGGAATCTGCGAGAAGGTATTGACGGTGAGGGTGTCGAGCTTCTCCACTTCGGGTACGCCGTTGAGTTCGGCGTGGCTCTGGAAGTACTCGATGCTCATGAAGCTCACCTGCCATGTCTTGCCGTTGGCGTACCAGGAGGGACGGCCCATCTGCTGCAGGCCGGCGTACTTGCCGATGAACATGTCGGTCACGTCCATGACGATTTCCTGACCGCGGCGATAGTGCAGGTAGAGATTGTAGGAGTCGATGGAGAAGGCCATCGCTGCGGTCTCGTCCTGGATGATGAGGCTCTTGAAGACATTGCCTTCCTCGTCGGAGGAGATGACGCGGCCATGGATGATGAAGCGCTGCGAGGGATCGTCGACATTGCGGATGGTGTCGGCGTAGTTGTTGTCCTCGCTCCAGAACATCTCCTTGAGCTCGGCGATGGTCATGTTGGGCGTGCTCGCGGCCACGGGGATGTCGACTGCGGGAGCGTCGACGTCGTCCTGGCAGGCGGGAAGTGCCACTGCGCAGGCCGCCAGCGCCGCCAGCCCTAAGATATATGACTTGATAGTTTTCATATGCTTATAGTTAGTAGGCGTGGGGCCTTACTTTTTACCTGTAACGTTGAGGTTCTTGATTTCCCAGGTGTCGGCGCCGGTGTCGTTGGAGCCGTACTTGAAGGCAACCTGGATTTTCTTGCCGTCGTAGGCGGCGAGGCTGATGGAGCCGGAGTTGACGAAAGTCCACGCTCCGGCGTCGGGCCATGTGGGAATCTCGAGGGCGGTCCACGCGGTGGCGCCTTCTTCGCGGACTACCACGCCGCAGAGGGTGCGGAGGGTGGTCTGGAACTTGGCTGCGTGGTCGAAGGCCATTGCACACTCGGAGGCGCCGGTGAGGTCGATTACGGGCGAAATGGCGTAGGCCTCGGCTGCCTTGGCGCTGCCGCCGGCGAAGGCGCTGGCGTTGAGGTAACCCTTTTCATTGTAGGTCTTCCACGACCATACATATGTCAGGCCCTCGCCCATGCTGACGTTCTCGAGGGTCCAGCCTTCGGGAAGATCGGTGGCGGATTCGGGGAGACCGGCATAGATGCTTGTGGCGTCGCCTGCGGGAGGATTGGGGGTGTCGCCGCCGGAGGTCTGACCGTTGTAGCTGACAACGCTGTTGCCCTGTGCCATTTCGGGGGTGTTGCCCATGAAGTTGACGAGCTGGCCAAGCACGACGACGTCGGCTCCGAGCTCGAGCTGGTCGGCGGAGGTGAACTTGGCGCCGTCAAGCCAGTAGCCGCGGAAGATGATGAACTCGTTGTTCTTTGTGCCGTCGTCGGAGATGCGGTAGGTGGCGTTGCCGAAGTCGGGGCTGACCTCGGTGATTGTCGAGATTTTGCCCTTGACGTACACCTTGTCCTCGGTCATGGTTCCGGCCTTGATGATGTCGAGAGCCTTTGCCACGTTGTAGGGACTTGCAAGTGTGCCGTCGCCTTCGTGAGCTACGGTGCCGGGAGTCTCGCCGGGTTCGGGAGCGGTGCCGTCGAAGCCGATGCAGCCCTGTGCGTCGTTGAGCAGAATCTGCCAGTCGCTGCCGAAGTAGCTCAGAATGCCGACTACGGAGCCGGTGCCGTAGGGCAGCGTTTCGTCGGCGAAGTCGGCGTAGGAGCTGTTGCGGACGATGAGGCGGTTGCCTTCGGCGTCGGTGATGTAGCGGTTGGTGGTCTGGGTGCCTGCGAAGGTCTGGCCGGCATCCTCAAAGGTGACGCCGTCGACGCGGATGAGGCGGCTCTGCCACTGGCGGAGGGTCTCGTCAGCGCCCTTGGCGGCGATAACCTCGGCCACAGTGGTCACGGTGGTGTCGACCTTGGCGGGCTCGGGCAGGCCGGTGCCGGTGCGGATGACGTGGGCTTTGAAGATGTCCTCGCCCATGAAGGTCATGTCGGAGCCGCTGGCGGTGCCGAACTGGAGCAGGCCGCGGTAGCCGCCGATCTGCAGGCCGGAGGCATAGACTGCCACTTCCTGGCCGAAGGGGAATGTCTGGTAGATGTCGTAAGCGTTGACGGCGAAGGTGACAGCCACCTGCTCGCCGGCCTCGTTACGGCTCTGGATGATGATGTTCTTGTAGATGTTGCCGGTTTCGTCGGACGAGCAGACGCGGCCGGTGAAGATGATGGTGTCGTTCTCGATGCCGAGGTAGCCCACAGTCGCGGGGCCCTGCGACACGGTGGCCCAGAAGTCGGACTTGAACTCGGCCATGGTGGTAGTGGGTTCAACCTCTACCGTGGGAGGGAACACCAGCGGCGGACGGGTGAAGTCGTCGTCGCAGGCGGCAAGCATGGCGGCACCTGCGGCAAGTAATATGAGAGTCTTTTTCATATTCAGGCTATTGGCTTAGAAACGCACACCGACATTGAGGAACACGCGCACGCCCTGGGCGTAGGTGTATCGGTTGGGGTACTTGTTGCGGTTGTACTCCTTGATGTCGAGACGGCCCTGCTGATAGGCGTAGGTGGCGATGTTCTTGTTGTTGAGGATGTTGTTGACGTTAAGATTGATATTGAGGCTTACCTTGCGGTTGATGTAGATAAGCTTGCCGATCGAGGCGTTGAGAGTGAAGTTGTTCTTGAGTTTGTCCTGGGCGGAGAGCTCGTCGACTTTCTTCTGAAGTTCCTCGACGGAGCTGCCGAACTGCTCCCAGAGGTTGGGAAGAGCCTCGTGGTAGCGGGGAGCGAGGTTCACGTAGGCGTCGCCCTGCCAAGTGCCGTTGACGTTGAAGAACCAGTTCTTGGGCGCTGCGTAGTCGATGCCGATGTTGGCGGCGTACTGCGGGGTGGAGCCGAGGTAGTAGTTCTTGAGGTAGACGGTCTGGGTGGTGTCGGCGTAGAGGCCGTTCTCGAAGGAGCGTGTGCCCTGGGGATTGTTCTTGTACTGGAAGCGGGAGTACATGCCGGCGAAGGTGGCGGAGATGCTGGGAGTGATCTTGAACTCCATGCCAAGTTCCACACCTTTATATACACGCTTCACGTCGGTGAGGACGTAGTTGACGTAGGTCTGATAGTCGTCGTCGTAGAAGCCGTTGCGCTCGGTGGCGTTGTCGACCTGGGTGTAGAAGCCGGTGATGCTGCCACGGAAACGACGGTAGTTCCAGATGTAGGAGATGTCGCCGGAGAAGTCGCGCTCGCTCTCGACGCCTGCTGCCACGGTGTTCTTGACGCGGGGCGAGATGAATACCTGGTCGAACAGGGGCGCGCGTGTGCCGTACTCGGCGTGGAGTGCGAACTGGTTGCGGCCGTCGAGCTTGTAGATGGCGCCGATTTTTGCCATGGCGTTGTCGAAGCGCAGGGTCTTGCTGCGTCCCAGCGAGTTCTGGGGAGCGCGTCCGTTGCGCATGTTGCCGTCGCGGTAGAACTGGGTGTAGCTCATCTGGAGGCCGTAGTTGATGTCCCAGTGAGGCAGGTTGATTACGTTCTGCAGCCATGCCTCGGCGCGGAGGGCGTGAATATCATAGTCATATCCGAAGCGGTCGCCCTTGCCGACGCGGCGGTTGGGGTTGTCGAGGTCGTTCTGCAGCTGCTCGGGGCTGAGTGCGATCATGCGGTCCGAGAAGGGGTCGATGTCAAGCCAGAACTCGCCGCCGAGGAGGTCGCGCACGGTCTTGTAGTTGGAGCTGCGGGTGTAGTTGAAGCTTACGCCGCCCTGGAGGCTCAGCACGCTGTTGATGCGCGTGTTGATGTAGGAGTTGAACATCAGGTTGATCTGATGGTTGATGCGGTTCTCCATGATGTAGGACGAACCTTTCTTATCGGCCTCGGGCAGGGTCTCGTTCTGAATGTTGTTCAGGTAGTTGATCTGATAGAGGTCATCCCACTTGATCTGACGGAAAGCCTCGTCGGTGCGCCAGAGGTTCTCGTAGAGCTCGGCAGCGGCCATATCGTCGCGGTCCTCGAAGTAGGAGGGCAGGTAGCGGTAGTAGCTGGGGTTGGGGTCGGTGGCCTTGTAGTAGTTGAGGGCCGTGCGGTTGTAGTACATGCTGCGGAAGGCCACTGCGGTGTTGAGCACGGTGTTGTCCTTCTTGAAGAGCCAGTTGAGCATGACGGTGGGGTCGAAGGTCTCGGTGATTCGTGCCGAACGCTTCTCGCCGTCCTGATAGCCCCAGTCGGGGTTATAGAGGTTGGTGCCTGCCAGGTCGTAGGCTTCCTGCACTACGGGGCGGCCGGTGGCGCGCTGTGTGGGGCCGCCGAAGGCTGTAAGGGTCAGCGAGTTGCTGGGATTGAACACCTTCTCGATGGAGGCGAACAGACCGTAGCTGTTGTAGAATGTGCCTTCCACGACGCCTTCCTTGGCGTAGCGGCCTATGGCGCTGACAGTGAATGCCCAACCCTTGCTGTTGAGGCCGGAAGCGTAGGTTGCCATGGCGCGCAGCATGTAGTTGGAGTTGGTGTAGGCCACAGAACCGTTGAAGCCGGGGGCGTAGAGGTCGGTGGTGGTGTTGTAGTTGACACTGCCCGCGAGGTCGCCGAAGCCGTAGTTTGCCGCGTCAAGGCCGATGGTGGTGGTCTTGTTGCGGAAAGCGCGGCTGGTCATACCCAGCAGGTTGTTGAATGTGAAACTGCCGCGGACAAGGTCGTTCATACGGATACCGTTGAGGTAGACGCTCTGGTACTGGCTGTCCATGCCGCGGTAGCGGAAGTACATGGGACCGAAGTTGTAGGAGGCGGTGTTGTAGTAGATGTTGTCGTTGGCGCCTGTGAGGGCGGAGATGCCCTGAGCCGCGCCTTCCTCATCTTCCATCACGGCCTCGTCGAAGAGCAGGTCGTCGGTGTCGCCGTAGAAGTCCTCGCCGAAGTTGTAGGGGGTGAGGCGGATTTCGCCGAGGTTCAGTGTGCTGCCGGTCAGGGCCACCTCTGCGCCGTAGGCTTCGTAGCCGTCGGCGGTCACGGCAAGATAGTCGGAGCCGGTGCCGCTTGTCTCCAGGCGGAACTGGCCGTTGAAGTTTGTGCTCGTCCGGAGTCCGGCGTCACGGAGCGTGACGGTGACACCCGACAGAGGGCTGCCGTTGGAGCCGTTCACGACCACGCCGACTACGGTTGCTGCCACGCTGCTGACCGCGGGCCATACCGCCGCAAGCAGGAGTAACAAGAACAGTCTTAGTTTCATACGATTATGTTAAAATAGTGTTTTTGGTTTTCAGGGTACAATAACGCCGGTTCGTACGCGCGCGCCAAAGCGTGCTTGTGAACCGGACGTCAAAAATAGGAATAATTTTCCGAATTTTAGCTTTTTTTGTCCTTAAAACCGCAAAAGTGTCGAAAACAGACGTTTTTTAACATATTCCTCAGTCGGCGGAGGGGAGTTTGCGCAGCACGGTCAGGCCGTCGCGCAGGGGGATGATGGCCTTGGCGACGGCGGGGTCGGCGGCGACGAGGTCGTTGAACTCCATGATTCCGGCGGTCTGCGGGTCGGGGTGGGCGGAGGCCGTCAGGATTTTGTCGCTCCAGAGGGTGTTGTCGGCTATGATGTAGGCACCCTCGGGCAGCAGGGGCATCAGGGCACGGTAGTAGGCGGCGTAGCGGCGCTTGTTGGCGTCGACGAACACAAGGTCGACGGGCACGGTGCCGGGTGCCAGCAGCCCGGGAATCAGCTCCTCGGCGTCGCCTATGTGCAGATGAATGTCAGCTCCGCGGGGCGAGGCGTCGAAGACGGCGCGGATTTCGTCCTCGTACTCGGGGTCGAGCTCGACGGTGTCGAGCGTGCAGCCCTCGGGCATGGTTTCGGCCATGGCAAGGGCGGAATAGCCTGTGAATGTGCCTAATTCGAGGATGCGGCGCGGTTTTATCATGGAGGTGAGCATGCCGAGGAGCGCTCCCTGGGCGTGATCGGAGCACATGCGCGGATAGAGCCGCGTCAGGTGGGTGCGGCGGTAGAGGCCGGCGAGGTGTTCGGGCTCGGGGCCGAGATGGCTGTCGATATAGTCGTCGAGTGTCATTGCGGAGGATAGCATAGCGCCCACATGGCGGCGTGGGCAAGGACAAGGAGGAACATCAGTATCCATGTCACTTCCGGGCGACGGCGGTAGGCCAGCCACTCGCACACGGCCGACACGGCCACATAGGCGGGATAGAGCCACAGAAGGACTTTGCCCGTGTCGGTCACGGGGTCGCCGGCCCAGAGCCACGGCAGGTCGAGCACGGGCAGGGCCGTGAGCACTATCAGCACCTTGACCCACAGCGGCAGGGGCAGCTGCGGAATGTCGTCGTTCATTTCTTTTTCTTCTTTTTGGCTTTCTCTTCCCTGTAAGCCCTGACGGTCTCGGCCACGCCGCGCTCGAGGGGGAACTCGCAGCGGAATCCGAAGTCGCGCACGGCGTCGCTGACATCGCAGTTCCAGTTGCGCTGGCGCATAATCTTGAACTTGTCGCGGTTGAGGGTCGAGGGCTTGAGGGTGAGCGTGCCCCAGGTCTCGGCGGCCACCGAAGCGACATATGCAGCCCAGATGGGGAGCTTGACGGGGATTACGAAGCTGCGGTCGAGAGCCTTGGCGACCATGGTGCGGAACTCGCTCTGGGTGTAGGCGCGGGGCTCGCTGATGATGTAGCGGCGGTGGACGGTCGAGGGCGAGGCGATGGCGTCGAACATGGCGCCGACGAGGTCGTCGACGTAGATGAATGTCAGCATCTGCCGACGGTAGCCGACACCGAAGTCGAAGTGGCTGTCGATGCACTTGACCATCATCAGATAGTCCTGTTCGCGCGGACCGTAGACGCCTGTTGGTCGGAAGATTGTCCACGGCAGCCACAGCTGTGTGCCTAAGAAGGTCTCGGCCTTGATTTTCGACAGGCCGTAGCGGGTGTTGGGCTCGGGGACGGTGTTGGCGTCAATGGGGGTATAGTTCTTCTCGTCGGAGGGGCCGAGGGCGCTGAGCGAGCTCATGAAGAGGAAGCGCTCGGGCACGGCGTCGATTTCGTGGATTGTCTCGACGAAGTCGCGCAGGTACTCGTAGTTGACGCGGTTGAAGTCGGAGAAGCGGGCGGCCTTGGTGGCGCCGAGGTTATAGATTATGTAGTCCCAGCGTCCCGAAGCGGGGCGTGCGGCCTCGAGGGCGCTCTGCATGGCCTCGGGGTCGTCGTAGTCGAGGACGACGAAGTGTATGGCCTCGTCGGTGAGGTAGCGGCGCGAAGTGCTCTCGCGCACAGCGGCATAGACGTCGTAACCGCGACGCAGGCCTTCGGCGACGATGAATCCGCCGATAAAGCCTCCGGCGCCGACGACAAGCAGCGTCGGCTTATGTGTTTCTTTTGTCATAATGCAAAGTCTATAATCGCCTTACGGTATGTCGCCATGGTCTCGCGGGCGAAATTCTCGGCGCTGAATCGTCGGATGTGGCGCGCGCCGCGTCCGGCCAGGGTGTCGTGGAAAACGGTGTCGTCGGCCATGCGTTCCAGCGCCTCGGCCAATGCCCCGGCATCGTCGGGGTCGACGTAGACAGCGCCGCGTCCTCCGGCTTCCTCAAGGCAGGAACCCGTGCAGGCGGCCACGGGCGTGCCGCAGCTGAGCGACTCCACCACAGGCAGGCCGAAGCCTTCGTAGCGCGAGGGGTAGACCGACGCCGCTGCGCAGGCATAGAGCGCCGGAAGGTCGGCCATGGGCACGTCGGAGAGCACGCGCACGCGCTCTCCGAGGCCGAGCGCCGTGGCGCGGCGTAGCACCTTGTCGGCATATTCGCCCTTGGCGCGTCCGACAATCACGAGCGATATTCCGGCAGGCATCTTGTCAAGCGCCTCGACGGCCAGCATCTGATTCTTACGGGGCGAGACGGTGCCGACGCAAATCACGTACTTGTCGGGCAGGCGGTAGTCGCCGCGCACGCGCTGACGCGCTGACGTGTCGGGCTTTATGCTGAATATGGGGTCGACGCCCTGATAGATTACGTCGATTTTGGCGGGGTCTATGCCGTGCAGCTCGACGAGGTCGTCGCGGGTGCGCTCGCTGATGGCTATCACCCTCGTGGCGATGCGTGCCGAACGGCGGTACTTGAAGTCGTAGATGCGGCGGTCGATAGCGCCGTAGTCGGCGGGGAAACGACGGTAGATGAGGTCGTGGATGGTTACGACGGCCGGGCATACATCCTTGATTGTCAGCGGAAGTTCGTTGCTCAGGCCGTGATAGATATCGACGTTGTCACGACGCAGGTCGATGGGCAGCTCGAAAGTGCGCCACAGCGAGCGTCGTGGCGCTATGCCGAGGCTGAGGTCGGGGACACAAAGCTCGACGTTCTCCCGCGCCAGCAGAGACTCAAGGCGCTCGTTATCACGCTTTTCGGGAGCGTAAAGCAGAAAGCGCGACGACGGATACGCCGCCGAGAGAATGTTGACGGCATAGCGGCTGTAGTTGCCCAGTCCGGTATTGTTGGCCACGGCGCGCTTGCCGTCCATGCCTATTGTCATCCCTGTCGCTTTCATGTCGGTTTTCACAGCAATGCCCTGACGGCGAGTTCGTAGCTGCGGGGGCCGAAGCCGCTTATCGAACCGGCGCAGACGGCGGCGATGAGCGAACGGTGGCGTATTTCCTCGCGGGCGAAGATGTTGGACAGATGCACCTCGACCACCGGCGCGGGAACGGCTGCGATGGCATCGGCGATGGCCAGCGAGGTGTGGGTGTAGGCTCCGGCATTGAGGACGATGCCGCGACAGTCGCTGTCGAATCCGGCTTCGTGAATAGCCTCGATGAGAGCGCCTTCGCCCTGATGGCAGGCATGGGTGAAGTTCACGCCGGGGAATGCGGCGCGCAGGCGCTCAATGATGCCGTCGAGCGTGCAGGTGCCGTAGATTTCGGGCTGGCGGCGCCCCAGCAGGTTGAGGTTGGGGCCGTTTAGGATTGCTATGTAGGGGCTTGCCATCAGTGTACGTTTACCTTTTCCGTCGGGGGCAGCTCGCTGTTGCGGCGGTCGACGGCGTCAATCAGCTCGTGGGCGAGATGGAAGAATGCGGCGGCCGAGGCGGTGTTCTCGGTGACGATGGGACGGCCGCTGTCGGAATGCTCGCCGACGGAGGCCACCAGCGGGATGCGCGCCAGCACGGGCACGTCGAAGGATTCGGCCAGACGGTCGACGTTGGCCTCGTTGCCGAAGAGGTAGTACTTCTCGTCGGGATGCTTCTCGGGTGTGAACCATGCCATGTTGTCGACAAGGCCGAGCACGGGGACGTTGATTTTGGGATCGCGGAACATGGCGATGCCTTTGCGGGCGTCGGCAAGTGCCACTTCCTGCGGCGTGGTCACCACGACGGTACCCGTCAGGGCAAGCGTCTGCACGAGTGTGAGATGGATGTCGCTGGTGCCGGGAGGCATGTCGATGAGGAAGTAGTCGAGCTCGCCCCAGTCGGCCTGTTCGATGAGCTGCTTGAGGGCGTTGGAGGCCATGGCACCGCGCCAGACGGCGGCTGCGCCGGCCTCGACCACGAAGCCGATGGAGAGCAGCTTGACGCCGTAGCTCTCGGCGGGAATGATGAGGTTGCGGCCGTCGACCTCGTGCATGTAGAGCTCGGCGTTCTCCACACCGAACATCTTGGGAATGGACGGGCCGAAAATATCGGCGTCGAGCAGACCGACGCGGTAGCCCTCGGCGGCGAGCGCCACGGCGAGGTTGGCTGCGACGGTGCTCTTGCCCACGCCGCCCTTACCGCTGCTGACGGCCACGATGTTCTTCACGCCGGGGAGCACGGGAGCCTTGGGTGCTGCCTCGGGCTGCGCGGCGGTGGCTGTGTTGACGGTCACCTCTGCCGTCGGGGCGGCGAGGCGTATTGCGGCCTCGGCGCTCTTGACGAGCGAGGCCTTGAAGGGGTCGGTGGGCTTGGCGAAAAGGAGGGTGAAGCTGACGCGGCGTCCGTCGATGCGGATGTCGTCGGCCACCATGCCGAGTTCGACGATGTTACGGCCGGAGCCGGGATAGCGTACCGTCGCCAGCGCGTCGGTTATGAGCCGGGGGTATAATGTATCTTCTGCCATGGTGTTTCGTGTTATGCTTCGGAGGCCGCCTCGGCGTCCTTCATGAGTTCGGGCATCTGTATGTAGCCTCGCGAATAGCTGCGGTAGGTGTCGCGGGGGATGTCCTCGGCTTCGGGGGGCTCGGCGAGCGCCGGGGCGGTGCCGGGGACAAATGCCAGATGGCGTATGTGGAGGCCGCGGTCGAGCCACTGACGCTCGTAATGGGTGTAGATGGCCAGGACGGGGTCGGCGGCGCGGGCGCCCGAGGCATCGATGTCGTCGTCGGCATCGGTGATTTCCAGGCCGTTGTGGCGGGCCATCATCAGGGTATAGTCGTAGAGGAAGGGGCTGTCGGTCTTGAGGTGTATTGTGCCCTCGGGCGAGAGCACGCGGCGGTAAAGCTCGATGAATCGCGTGCCTGTGAGGCGCTTGGTCACCTTCTTCATCTGCGGATCGGGGAAGGTTATCCAGATGGAGTCGACTTCGCCGGGTGCGAAGAATGAGTCGAGCAGCTCGATGGACGTGCGCACG
Source organism: Muribaculaceae bacterium (assembly GCA_029059965.1). GTDB lineage: Bacteria > Bacteroidota > Bacteroidia > Bacteroidales > Muribaculaceae > CAG-873. Next base: position 2,099 of record JAIDUY010000341.1, on the reverse strand, counting down.
AAGGCCACGTTCTTCAGACCTTCGGCGGCTGCGGCGGTTGCGCCGCTGTGCATACGCGCTCCCTTGATGTCGATACCGATGAAGTTGCGGTCGGGGAAGCGGCGCGCAAGGCCGACGGTGTACTCGCCCTTGCCGCATCCGAGCTCGACGGTGACGGGATTGTCATTGCCGAAAAATTCCTTGTTCCATTTGCCGCGGAGGTCGAAGCCATGCTCGCGGAGCACGCCCCAGGGATACTGGAAGACCATCGGCAGGGTCTCCATCTCGGCGAACTTGCGCAACTTGTTCTTGCCCATCAGCGCAGCATTTTGAGGGCGGCGTCCCTGCCGTCGGCAAGAACTACGCGCACGATGAAGATATTGCCTCCGAGGTGCGAGGTGTCGGCCACGAGCTCGTCGGAGCCACATGGAACGGTCATGAGCACGTTGCCGGCAAGGTCGTAGAGCGTCACGGATGCTATGTCGGTGCCGGAGGAGCGCACCATAAGGCTCATGCCGTCGAAGCGGGCGCGCAGGCTGCTTTCGGCCACGGTGCCGGGAACGGCGGTGGAGACGGCATTGATGCGGAAGTCCTGCCACTGAGGCGCCGAGGCGAAGCTCGTGCCCATTTGCTCGGCCACGCGGAGCTCCACGCCGTGCTGGTCGACACCGGACCAGACGTCCTGTCCGAGCGCGGGCACGCTTCCGAGTTCTTCGGCTGTAATCAGAGTGAGGCCGGTCATGCCCTCCATGGCACCGTCGCCTATGGACTCGAGTGTCGAGGGAAGTTTGAGCACAGACACTTCATCGGCGCCCTTGAGGGCATAGTCGCCGATGGTGGTGACGCCTTGGGGAATGAGCTTCTCGGCGTTCTCGCTCAGGGGAGCGTCCTTGAATGTGTAGTCGGCTATGTCGATGGCGGGGAAGGAAGCCTCGCGCAGTGATGTGCAGTCGAAGAAGGTGCCCTTGCCGATGGCGGTGAGGCCTGAGGGCAGGAAGGCAGCTTCGAGCGAGTGGCAGTCGGCGAAGACCCACGAGCCCATGCGGCGCAGGCTGCGGCAGGCGGTCATGTCGGCGGCGGTGAGGCCGGTGGAGGCAAAGGCGCGGTCGCCTATGGAGGCGAGGGCGGCGCCGAATGTGAAGTCGCCCAGGGCGGCGCAGCCGTCGAAGGCCTTGGCGCCTATCGAGACGAGTGCCTCGGAGCCGCGCACTGTCGCCAGCGCGGCGCAGTCCTCGAATATTCCTTCGGGAAGAGTCGTGTTGCCCTCAAGGCTGACTTCGGTCAGCTCCGGGCAGGCGGCGAATATATAGGTTCCTAGGGTGGCGCCTCCTGTGCTTGCCTCGGCGAGAGCCGGGCAGCCCGAGAATACGCCCAGGCCGGTAGCCTTGACCGAGGGCGTGAGGCTCAGCGAGGTCAGGCCGCTGCCGGCGAAGGCGCCGTCGGCAAGCGTCACCGGTGCAGCGGGCAGAACGACCTTGGTCATGGCATTGCCTGCAAAGGTGCGGGCGGGGATTTCGCCGGCGGCGTAGTTGGTGTAGCCGCGCAGCCTTTCGCCGCTGTATGCGGCCACCGTGGCGGCGGAGAGGTCGAGTGTGCGGAGCTGTGTCATCTCGCTGTCGACGAAGAAAAGATCGGAGGCGTCGACGGTGCCTGCAACCTTCAGCTCCGTCACCGTGGCCGGGTCGGACACCAGGGCGGCGAGGCCGCCGGGAGTGGCAGTCACCTCGACTGCGGCGGCACGCAGGCCGACAAAGAGCAGCAGGGTCAGAAATACAGAAACGGATTTCATATGTTTTCGAGTGAGAGGTTTGTTTTTAACGCTTATGTGTTACGCCCCGTATAGGGCGGTGCAAAGATACGGTTTTTTTCGCAAAAAACAATCCGTCAGGCCGTGCTGCCGACGCTCCGCCACAGGGCGCCACACGTCCTTTTAAGAATTATTTAAAGATGTGTTGGAGATTTTTTTGCGATTTATGCGTATATTTGCAAGAACCATGGATCAGCAACTCGAATTAGACATCACAGAAAGCACGGCTGCCCCGGCGGTCAACTATACCGAGGACACTGTCTCATATACAAATCTCCGAGCACACCAGACAAAGCCGAATAGAGTAAGGCGG
>JAIDUY010000340.1 GCA_029059965.1 Muribaculaceae bacterium | reverse complement strand
CTACTACGGCGCCTGCTACTACGCACAGGCCGGCGACTACGAAAAAGCCCTCGAATGCGCCGTCACGGCCCTCGACCTCGGCTTCGGCAACTACTTCGACTGGACCGAGCTGCGCGACGGACGCGTCAATGTCGGCCCGCTGCGCGACGACCTGCGCTTCCTCAACCAGCTCAGCCGACACAACTCAATCTTCGGAATAGAATAGTTCGGAAAGTTTTTTGGTTAAATCGCGTTAATGCGTGTAACTTTCCGCGTCGCCGCGAGTCTTATAGACAAACAGACATACAGAACTATTTTCATAATTGATTGACACTACTGAAACAGCAAAAATGCCGCCATATGGAACCGTGAGGTTGCTCTGGCGGCATTTTTAGAGTCCCGGCGTCGAACGCCTTTCCGCCCTCCCGTTTGTTATAACAGAAAACACAATCTCCCGACATGATAGTAGCATCACAGAAACGAAAAGAGAACATCGCCGAATACTTGCTGTATATGTGGCAGATAGAGGACATCATACGCTTTCACAAGCTCGACCTCGACAGCATCCGCGCCAACATAATCGACAAATTTCCCGCCGACCGCGAGACCCTCGACCGCATGGCCGAATGGTACGAAAGCCTCATCGACATGATGCGGCGCGAGGAAGTGACCGAGCACGGCCATCTGCAGATGAACAAAAATGTAATCGGCGAATTAGCCGACCTCAACCGCCGCATTCTCGCCGACCCGCGCTTCGACAGGTACCGCGCCGAGTACTACCGCACCCTTCCCTTCATCGTCGAACTGCGCGCCAAGAGCGCCGGCGCTCCCGCAGGTGAGATAGAGACCTGCTTCAACGCCCTTTACGGCATCCTGATGCTGCGCCTGTCCGGCAAACCCATTTCCGACGAGACCGCAAAGGCCATTACCCAGATATCGCGCTTCGTGGCCCTGCTTGCCAAGTGCTTCCACCTCGACGAGCAGGACCGCCTCTTCGGCGAAGACGGCCCAGCCAACGCCGGCGAGACGGCACCCGCCGCCAACGATGCCCCGGAGGCACCCGCCGCCGAAGCCGCAGATTAAAAAAACTTAATACTTTAGACCGCTAAAGACTTAGTAGATAAAATTAACATCTCATTTTAAAACAATAGATGTTATAATAGTAATTTTGTGGAATAAGAGCAAAATAAACAAACTACAAACATCATATCATTATGAGCGAAAGCGTCAACATTCGCCAACTCAACGAGCTTGTTGCGAGCAAAAGTGACTTTATCGGCCTTGTTACCCGCGGCATGGACCAGACCATCGTGGGTCAGAAGCACCTTGTGGAATCCCTGCTGATAGCCATGCTTGCCAACGGCCACATCCTCCTCGAAGGCGTGCCCGGTCTGGCGAAGACCCTTGCCATCAAGACCCTCGCACAGCTTATCGACGCCAAATACAGCCGTATCCAGTTCACCCCCGACCTTCTGCCGGCCGACGTGGTGGGCACCATGATATACTCTGTCAAGAACGAACAGTTCCAGGTCAAGAAAGGCCCGATATTCGCCAACTTCGTGCTGGCGGACGAAATCAACCGCGCCCCGGCCAAGGTCCAGAGCGCCCTCCTCGAAGCCATGCAGGAGCGTCAGGTCACCATCGGCGACCACACCTTCCCCCTCGACCGACCCTTCCTCGTGATGGCCACCCAGAACCCCATCGAACAGGAAGGCACCTATCCCCTGCCCGAGGCTCAGGTCGACCGTTTCCTGATGAAGGTCGTCATCGGTTACCCCACCCAGGACGAAGAGCGTGAAATTATCCGCATGAACATCCGCGGCGACTACAAGGAGAACGTGCAGCCCCTGCTGAAGCCCGAGGAGGTAATCGAAGCCCAGAAAGTGGTAAATCAGATATACGTGGACGAAAAAATCGAGCGCTACATCGTCGACATCGTCTACGCCACCCGCACCCCGCGCCAGTACGACCTCGAGGACCTCGCATCGTACATCGCCTTCGGCGCCTCGCCCCGTGCATCCATCTCGCTGGCCCGCGCCGCACGCGCCTATGCCTTCCTGCACCAGCGCGGCTACGTCATCCCCGAAGACGTCATCAGCGTATGCCACGACGTGCTGCGCCACCGCATCGGCCTGACCTACGAGGCCGAAGCCAACAACTTCACCACCGACATGATCATTACGGACATCCTGGACAAAATCCAGGTTCCCTGAGCCTATAATACATGGATTCCAACGAACTCCTGAAAAAGGTCCGCAAGATTGAAATCAAGACACGCGGACTGTCGCAGAACATCTTCGCCGGCGAGTACCACTCGGCTTTCAAAGGCCGCGGCATGATGTTCTCCGAAGTGCGTGCCTACCAGTACGGCGACGACATCCGCGACATCGACTGGAACGTGACCGCGCGTCACAACCAGCCCTATGTCAAGGTGTACGAGGAAGAGCGCGAGCTCACCGTGATGCTGCTTGTGGACGTGTCGGGAAGCCGCAACTTCGGCGCCGCCGGTCCGGAGAAGCGCGAGATGATTGCCGAGATAGCCGCCACACTGGCATTCTCGGCGATTCAGAACAACGACAAAATCGGAGCGCTATTCTTCACCGACAAGGTCGAGAAA
>JAIDUY010000034.1 GCA_029059965.1 Muribaculaceae bacterium | reverse complement strand
CGACAGCTCCGACGCTGAAGACGGCCTTGGCGCATTCGTTGACGAAGGCCTCGGCCTCGGTTGCGTCGGTCAGGCGACGGTGCAGCTCGGCGCGGACGGGAGTCTGGGGCGCGGCGGCGGTGGTGAATGTGCCGGTCACGCGGAAGTAGGGCTCGCTGACGAAGTTTTCGATTTCTTTTTCGCGGTCTACTATGAGGCGCACGGCCACGCTCTGCACACGACCTGCCGAGAGGGCGGGCTTGAGGCGCTTCCAGAGCACCGGCGATAGCTCGAAGCCCACGATGCGGTCGAGGACGCGGCGAGCCTGCTGGGCGTCGACGCGGGCGAGGTCTATCTCGCGCGGGTGCGCGATTGCATTAAGGATAGCTTTCTTGGTAATCTCGTGGAATACGATGCGCCGCGTGTGTTCGGGCTTGAGCTTGAGCACCTCGAACAGGTGCCATGCGATAGCCTCTCCCTCGCGGTCCTCATCGGAAGCGAGCCACACGGTGTCGGCTTCGGCGGCAGCCTTGCGAAGCTCGTTCACAAGCTGGGTCTTGTCTTCGGGTATTTCGTATATGGGGTCGAAGTTGTGGTCGACGTCTATGCTGAAATTCTTCTTCTTCAGGTCGCGGATGTGACCGTAGCTCGACATCACCCGATAGTCGCTACCGAGGAATTTCTCGATAGTCTTTACCTTTCCGGGAGACTCGACAATCACAAGATTCTTTGGTTTGCTCATAGCTGCTTTTTGGAATTCGGGCGCAAAATTAATCAAAACCTTTTTAATAAGGTATATTTGTAGCAAAAAATTAACGTAAATGCATAGGATTTGGTTTCCTGTGGCTTCGCCGTCGGCTTTATTTGACGAAAATTCACTAACTTTGCACTCTCAATTATTGATTTATGCGATTCGACGAATTCGACCTACACGATGATGTGCTCGACGCTCTCGACGCCATGCGTTTCAGCGAGTGTACCCCCATTCAGGAACAAGCCATACCCGCCGCCCTCGAGGGACGCGATCTCATAGCCGTAGCCCAGACCGGCACCGGCAAGACTGCCGCCTACCTTCTGCCCGTTCTCGACCGCCTCGCCGACGGCGGCTTCCCCGAAGATGCCATCAACTGCATCGTCATGGCGCCCACGCGCGAGCTTGCCATGCAGATCGACCGCCAGCTCGAAGGATTCAGCTACTTCCTCGGGCTCAGCACGCTGGCCATCTACGGCGGTACAGACGGCGCCACTTTCGCGCGGCAGCAGCGCGGCCTCAAGATGGGTGCCGACATCGTCATCTGTACTCCGGGGCGACTCCTCGCACATATCGAAATGGGCTATGTGGACTTGTCGAGGGTGTCGTTCTTCATCCTCGACGAGGCCGACCGCATGCTGGACATGGGCTTCTTCGACGACATCATGCAGGTGGTGCGTCGCCTTCCGCAGGAACGGCAGACCATGCTCTTCTCGGCCACCATGCCTCCAAAGATTCAGCAGCTTGCAAAGAACATCCTCGTCGACCCCGTCGAAATCAAGATTGCTGTCAGCCGTCCGGCCGACAAAATACACCAGCAGGTGCTCATGTGCAGCGAAGAACGCAAGCAGGGCATGCTGCGCGAACTTCTTTCCTCGCCCGAAGCGAAGCGCGTAATCGTCTTTGTGGCCTCCAAGCTCAAGGTGCGGCAGCTTGTGCGCGAGCTGCGCGGATGCGGACGCAAAATCGGCGAGATGCACTCCGATCTCGAGCAGGACCGCCGCGAGGAGGTGATGCTGAACTTCAAGAACGGACGCATCGAAGCGCTGATAGCCACCGATATAGTTGCCCGCGGCATCGACATCGACGACATTACCATGGTAATCAACTACGACGTTCCCCACGATTCCGAGGACTATGTGCATCGCATCGGCCGCACCGCCCGTGCCGAAGCCGACGGCGCCGCCGTGACGCTGGTGAGCGAGCGCGACCGTCGCCGCTGGAACGATATCGAGCATTTCCTCGGCAAGCCCGTCGAGCGCCATCCGCTGAGTCGCGAGAAGGCCGGGACAGAGCGTCCCGTGGACGCGGGCACACGGGAGAATGACCGTCGCGGCAAGGGTCGCAAGGACAAGCCCCGCCGCAAGTCGGAGGGCAAGCCCAAGGCCAAGGCTGCGGACAGCGCCCCTCAGGCTTCCTCCGACGAGGCACCGGCCGCACCGCAGGCGGCCGATGCGCCGGCCGACCGCCCGGCTCGCAAGAAACGTCCCTGGTACCGCCGTCGCAAAAAGAATACATCCAAGCCGACAGAGTGAATCCAACGCTTGGAATCCATGACAAAACAAGCCCGTTCCGGACTCCCGGCAACGGGCTTTATTTTGCCCGGCAGGGATTTTAGTGATGAATTTTATATTTGTTAATATTTTTTTGACGTCGGATGGAGGCGATACCGTTTTTTTCACTATCTTTGCCGCGTGCTCCGTGCACAGATATATTAGGAAATAATCTTGAATCTTATATATGGAGAAGACAAATGTAAAAGTTCTCGACAAGGTTGTGGTCCGTTTCTCCGGAGATTCCGGTGACGGCATGCAGCTTGCGGGCAACATTTTCACCAATGTGTCCGCCGGACTGGGAAACCAGGTGTCTACTTTCCCGGACTATCCTGCGGAAATCCGCGCCCCGCAGGGTTCGCTCGGCGGCGTGTCGGGCTTCCAGGTGAGCGTCGGTCATGACGTACATACTCCCGGCGACAGTTGCGATGTCCTCATCGCCATGAATGCGGCGGCTCTCAAGCAGAACCACCGTTTCCTCAAACCCGGAGGTGTCATAATCGTCGATATCGACTCCTTCCGCGAGTCCGACCTCCGCAAGGCTCTCTACACCACCGACCGCCCCTTCGAGGAGTTGGGCATCAAGGCCCAGGTGGTCGAAGTGCCCGTCACTACCATGACCAAGGCTGCGCTCGAGGACAGCGGCCTCGACAACAAGAGCATCCTCAAGTGCCGCAACATCTTTGCGCTCGGTCTGGTATGCTGGTTGTTCGACCGTCCTCTGGAGGCTGCCATCCATCATCTCAAGAAGAAATTCGCAAAGAAGCCCGCTGTGTTCGAGGCCAACGCCAAGGTGCTCCGCGCCGGCTATGACTACGGCCACAACATCCACGCGAGCGTGAGTACATATAAGGTCGAGACCGAAGACCCGCGTCCCGGTGTCTATACCGACATCAACGGCAACACTGCCACAGCCTGGGGTCTTATCATGGCCTCCGAGAAGTGCGGACGTCCTCTCTTCCTCGGCTCCTATCCCATCACCCCCGCCACCGACATCCTCCACGAGCTCGCCAAGCGCAAGGACCTCGGCGTCAAGGCTTGCCAGATGGAAGATGAAATCGCCGGCGTATGCTCGGCAATCGGCGCTTCCTTCGCCGGCAACCTCGCCGTGACATCCACGTCCGGCCCCGGTCTGGCTCTCAAGAGCGAGGGTATCGGCCTGGCTGTCATGGCCGAGCTTCCCCTCGTGATTATCGACGTGCAGCGCGGCGGACCCTCGACCGGCCTGCCCACCAAGACAGAACAGACCGACCTTATGCAGGCCCTTTACGGCCGAAACGGCGAAAGCCCCGTTGCCGTAGTGGCTCCGGCTTCGCCCACCGACTGTTTTACCATGGCTTTCGAGGCCTGCCGCATAGCGGTCGAGCACATGACTCCTGTCATCCTGCTCAGCGACGCCTTCATCGGCAACGGCTCCTCGGCATGGCGCGTGCCCGAGGCTGACGAATACCCCGAAATCAAAACTCCCGACGTTCCCGCCGAAATGCTCGCCGACGGAACGTGGCGCCCATATGTGCGCCGCGAGAACATGAGTCGCTACTGGCCTGTGGCAGGCACCGAAGGTGCCGCACACCGTCTGGGCGGCCTTGAGAAAGACGCCGAGAGCGGAGCTATCTCCAACGACCCCGCCAACCATGAGCGCATGGTGGAGATACGCCGCGAGAAAATTGCCCGCATCGCCGACGACATCCCTGAACTCGAGGTCATCGGCAATCCCGACGCCGACACTCTGCTGATTGGCTGGGGCGGCACTTACGGCCATCTGCGCACCGCCGCCGAGGCTCTCAACGCCGCCGGCAAGCCCGTGGCTTTCGCCCACTTCCGTTACATCAACCCCCTGCCCGCAAATACGGCCGAGGTCATCAACCGCTACCCCAACGTGATTGTGGCCGAGCTCAATACCGGCATGTTCGCCGACTTCCTGCAGTGCCGATTCCCGGGCAAGACAATCCGCCGAATCAACAAAATCCAGGGTCAGCCCTTCTCCGCAGGCGAAGTTATCGACCGTGTGGCTAAAATGATGGAGGATAAGTAAAAATGGAAAACATGACTTTCAATCCCGCCGATTACAAGAGCGACCAGGCCGTGCGTTGGTGTCCCGGCTGCGGCGACCACGCTATACTCAACACCCTGCACAAGGCCATGGCCGTGCTGGGCGTTCCTCCCTGCAAGACTGCCGTCATTTCCGGCATCGGCTGCAGCTCGCGTCTGCCTTACTATATGAACACCTACGGTTTCCACACCATCCACGGCCGTGCTGCGGCTGTGGCTACGGGCTTCAAGGTGGCCAACCCCGAGATGACGGTATGGCAGATAAGCGGCGACGGCGACGGCCTCGCCATCGGCGGCAATCACTTCATTCATGCAGTCCGTCGCAATGTTGACCTCAATATAATCCTGTTCAACAACAAAATCTACGGTCTTACAAAAGGTCAGTATTCGCCTACAAGCGATCGCGGCTTCGTGAGCAAGTCCAGCCCCTACGGAACCACTGAAGATCCCTTCATTCCGGCCGAGCTTGTGTTCGGCGCCCGCGGCAACTTCTTCGCCCGTTCCATCGACGTGGAGCTTGAGACGAGCCGCGATGTAATGGTGGCCGCCGCTCGCCACAAAGGTGCGTCGGTAGTGGAGATTCTCCAGAACTGCGTGATTTTCAACAACGGCATCCACAGCGCCATCACCGACCGCGAGGTGCGCGCCGACCGTACCATCCTTCTGCACCATGGCGAGAAGATGATTTTCGGCCGTGACCGTAACCGCGGCCTCGTGCGCGACGGCTTCCTCCTCAAGGCCGTGACTATCGGCGAGGAAGGATATACTCTCGACGACGTTCTGGTGCACGACGCTCACACCAAGTCGAACTTCCTGCATCAGCAGCTCGCCATGATGGACGGTCAGGAACTGCCCATCGCTCTCGGCGTCATCCGCGATGTCGAGTCGCCAAGCTACGACAGCGCTGTCAGCGAGCAGCTTGCCGAAGTGCGTGCCCGCAAGGGTTTCGACTCTCTGCGCGACATGATTCTCGCAGGCGACACCTGGGAAGTGAAATAATCCGCATCTAATCCATATACGCGCAGGCGACCCCCGTCGGGCCGCCTGCGCTGTTTGAATCTTAAGCTGTGAGTATCATTATCGCCCCTCTGCAAGGTTTTACCGACACGGCATGGCGCCGTGAGCATTCCGCCATGATGGCGGAGCATGGCCTCGCGCCGACCTATTACGCTCCTTTCGCCCGCATGGAGGGTGGCGCCGTGAGGCCGCGCGACCTCCGCGAGATATCTCCGGCGGACAACAGCGGCATCCGCCTTGTGCCTCAGGTTATTTTCAAGGATATCGACGAGCTGTCCGCACTTGTCGACGCCGTCGCCGCTATCGGTTATAGGCGCGTCGACCTCAATCTCGGCTGTCCCTTCCCGCCTCAGGTCAAGGCCGGACGGGGAGCGGGAGCGCTGCGAGCCGAACTGCTGGAAGCTGTCGCCGATTTCATCGACAGCCGCGCCGATATCGACTTTTCCGTGAAGATGAGGCCGGGAATACGCGAAGCCGGCGAGTGGCGTGCCCTTGCGCCTGCGCTGCGGCGCATGAGGCTGTGCGCCCTGGCGGTGCATCCGCGCACGGCTTCGCAGGCTTATCGTGGCGATGTCCTCGGCGATGTTTTCGGGCAGATGTACGACGGCCTCGGACGTCCCTTGATTTACAACGGCGATGTATGTACGCCCGGACAATGGCGTGACATCATGGAGCGCTATCCCGCCCTCGACGGGGTGATGGCGGGCAGGGGAGTGCTGGCCCGGCCCTCGCTGCCTGTCGAGATAGAGCAGGGCGGCGACTGGGAGCCCTCCGAGCGGCGCGTCTTCTGGTACCGCCTCATGCGCGGGGTGGCTGCCGAAATCACGGCGCGCAGCTGCGGACGTGCCCAGGCGCTGTCGCGACTGCGTCCGCGGCTCGAGTACTACGACCGCGAGGCTATAAGCCGCCGCGAAATCAAGGCGCTTGCCAAGGCCGACGATTGGTCGGGAGCCGGCATTCCGTGATGCCCGGGCCGGCGGGCACTGCCGCTCCCGATGCTCGCCGACGGGCGAGTAAAAACTTCTTGAAATATTTGTCTATTAGAAAATTAATTGCTAACTTTGCGGCGTTGAACAGTGCGCTATCGCGCCGCTTCGCCACTAAGGATTTGATAATCAAAGTGGTGGGCGGTTTTTGTGAGTGCACACGCGTGTGCCTCTCAAGAGCGCGGAGCGACTGTTCCGACAGACGAAAACGAGATAAAGAACAAAGAATATATCCAAGTAACAACACAAAAAGACTAAGATGCCTACAATTCAGCAATTAGTACGCAAAGGTCGCGTGGCACTGGAGGATAAGAGCAAGAGCCCCGCGCTCGATTCCTGCCCCCAGCGTCGCGGCGTGTGTGTGCGTGTGTACACCACAACCCCCAAAAAGCCTAACTCGGCTATGCGTAAGGTAGCACGTGTCCGTCTTACCAACGGCAAGGAAGTGAACTCCTACATCCCCGGCGAAGGCCACAACCTGCAGGAGCACTCCATCGTACTCGTACGCGGCGGTCGTGTTAAGGACCTCCCCGGTGTACGCTACCACATCGTCCGCGGTACTCTCGATACCGCCGGCGTAAAGGACCGCACTCAGCGCCGTTCCAAGTACGGAGCCAAGCGTCCCAAGGCAGGTGCTGCCAAGAAGTAATCCGTAAAGCTCCGCGCTTACGGGTGAAGATATCTTATAGCACCCGAGATTAAATCTATTTTTAAACTCGTTTTTGCATTTCTTGCAGCTGACTTTTGGTTGAGTAAGCGAAGCGTCGGAGGACGCCGCTGAAGTTGAACGAAGCAAGCAACCAAGCAATCAAAAACAAAATCCTGACCTCGAAAATGAGAAAGGCCAAACCTAAAAAAAGGATCATTCTTCCCGATCCCGTATTCGGCGATGTCCGCGTCACCAAGTTTGTCAATCATCTGATGTACGACGGAAAGAAAAACACCGCCTTCACCATCTTCTACGATGCTCTGCAGACTGTGAAGTCTAAACTCCCCAATGAGGAACTCTCCGCTCTCGAAATCTGGAAAAAAGCCCTCGAGAACGTAACTCCTACCGTAGAAGTGAAGAGCCGCCGTGTCGGTGGCGCTACCTTCCAGGTCCCCACTGAAATCCGTGCAGACCGCAAGGAGTCGATATCAATGAAAAACCTCATCCTCTACGCCCGTCGTCGCGGCGGCAAGACCATGGCCGACAAGCTGGCAGCCGAAATCGTTGACGCATTCAACCTCCAGGGCGGTGCTTTCAAACGCAAAGAAGACATGCACAAGATGGCCGAGGCCAACCGCGCATTCGCACACTTCCGTTTCTAAGCCGTTTTTCGTTGAATATATCTTAAGTCCCTCAAAATGGCAAAATCTGACGAATTACTCAAATATACTCGTAACATTGGCATCATGGCTCATATTGATGCCGGTAAGACCACTACGAGTGAACGCATCCTCTTCTACACCGGTCTGACCCACAAAATCGGCGAAGTTCACGACGGCGCCGCCACCATGGACTGGATGGAACAGGAACAGGAACGAGGCATCACAATCACCTCCGCCGCCACCACCACTTTCTGGAAGTACAACGACGAGAAGTTCAAAATCAACCTCATCGACACTCCGGGACACGTCGACTTCACCGTCGAGGTGGAGCGCTCCCTCCGTGTGCTCGACGGCGCCGTAGCTGCATTCTGTGCTGTAGGCGGTGTTGAACCCCAGTCGGAGACCGTATGGCGTCAGGCTGACAAGTACAATGTGCCCCGTATCGGCTATGTAAACAAGATGGACCGCTCCGGCGCCAACTTCTTCGAGGTTGTACGCCAGCTCCAGGACGTGCTCGGCGCAAATCCCTGCCCCATTCAGATTCCTATCGGTGCTGAAGAGACATTCAAGGGTGTTGTGGACCTCATCACCATGAAGGCTATCTTCTGGCACGACGAGACCATGGGTGCCGACTACAGCATTGAGGAAATCCCCGCTTCCCTCCAGGACGAGGCAGAGCAGTGGCGCGACAAGATGCTTGAGAAAATCGCCGAATACGACGACGATCTCATGGCAAAGTATTTCGACGACCCCTCCACCATCACCGTCGACGAAATCAAGCGTGCCCTCCGCAAGGCTACCCTGACCATGGACCTCGTGCCCATGATCTGTGGCTCCTCTTTCAAGAACAAAGGTGTTCAGTGCCTCCTCGACGCCGTCTGCGCTTTCCTTCCCAGCCCCGTTGACTCGGGTGCGGTAGAAGGCCACTCCGTCGACAACTCCGACGAGGTAATCACCCGCGATCCCAGCAGCGACGCCCCCATGTGCGCCCTCGCGTTCAAGATTGCAACCGACCCCTATGTAGGCCGTCTGTGCTTCTTCCGCGTATACTCCGGCGACATCAACGCCGGTACCTACGTTCTCAACAGCCGCTCCGGCAAGAAGGAACGTATCTCGCGTCTGTTCCAGATGCACTCCAACAAGCAGAACCCCATGGAGAAGATCGGCTGCGGCGATATCGGCGCAGGCGTAGGCTTCAAGGACATCCGCACCGGTGATACCCTCTGCGCCGAAGATGCACCCATCGTGCTCGAGGCTATGGAATTCCCCGATCCCGTAATCGGTATCGCCGTAGAGCCCAAGACTCAGAAAGACCTCGACAAGCTCGGCGTCGGCCTGCAGAAACTCGCCGAAGAAGACCCCACCTTCCGTGTGGAAACCAACGAAGAGACCGGCCAGACCGTTATCTCCGGTATGGGCGAGCTTCACCTCGACATCATCATCGACCGTCTCCGCCGCGAGTTCAAGGTAGAGTGCAACCAGGGTCGTCCCCAGGTTACCTACAAGGAAGCCATCACCCGCTCCTGCGAGCTTCGTGAGGTATTCAAGAAGCAGACCGGTGGCCGCGGTAAGTTTGCCGACATCATTGTGCGCGTAGAACCCGTGGACGAAGGCTTCGAAGGCAACCTGCAGTTCGTTGACGAAGTCAAGGGCGGTAACATCCCCAAGGAGTTCATCCCCTCCATCCAGAAGGGCTTCACCAACGCTATGAAGAACGGCGTACTCGCCGGCTATCCTGTCGACCAGCTCAAGGTCACCGTCATCGACGGTTCGTTCCATCCGGTCGACTCCGATCAGCTCTCGTTCGAGCTCTGCGCCATCCAGGCATTCAAGAAGGCATGCGAGAAGGCCGGTCCCGTTCTCCTCGAGCCTATCATGAAGATCGAGGTTGTCACCCCCGAGGAATCGATGGGCGACGTTATCTCCGACCTTAACAAGCGTCGCGGCCAGGTGGAAGGCATGGAAAGCAGCCGTTCCGGTGCCCGCGTCGTAAAGGCCAAGGCTCCTCTTGCCGAGATGTTCGGCTACGTGACCGCGCTGCGTACCATCACCAGCGGCCGTGCCACCAGCACCATGAGCTTCTCGCACTACGCCGAAGTATCCAACTCCATCGCCAAGGAAGTACTCACCGAATGCCAGGGCCGAGTGGACCTGCTCAAGTAAAACAATACATAAACACTATATGAACCCCATCATCAGAATCAAACTCAAGTCTTACGACCACAGCCTCGTCGACAAGTCGGCCGAGAAGATCGTCAAGACCGTGAAGAGCATCGGTGCGGTCATCAGCGGTCCCATCCCCCTGCCTACCCACAAGCGCATCTTCACCGTTAACCGCTCCACCTTCGTCAACAAGAAGAGCCGCGAACAGTTCCAGCTCAGCAGCTACAAGCGTCTGATCGACATCTACAACGCGACCCCCAAAATCGTTGACGCGCTGATGAAGCTCGAGCTTCCCAGCGGCGTGGAAGTCGAAATCAAGTGCTGATAACACCGCACTGCGGAAAACATCAATAAACAACATCAATCAAACAATCAGAGAAATGCCAGGATTAATTGGAAAGAAAATCGGAATGACATCCGTTTTCAGTGCCGACGGCCGCAACGTGCCGTGCACTGTTATCGAAGTAGGTCCTTGTGTTGTCACTCAGGTTAAAACCACGGAGAAGGACGGCTACGAAGCCATCCAGCTCGGTTTCGAGGAAGAGAAGGAAAAACACCTCACTCAGCCCGAAATCGGCCACTTCCGTAAAGCCGGTGTGACCCCCAAGCGCCACTTGGCCGAGTTCAAAGGGTTTGGTGACAGCTACGCCCTGGGCGATACCATCGCCGTCGACATCTTCACTGAAGC
This sequence comes from Muribaculaceae bacterium, assembly GCA_029059965.1. Taxonomy (GTDB): domain Bacteria; phylum Bacteroidota; class Bacteroidia; order Bacteroidales; family Muribaculaceae; genus CAG-873. Next base: position 3,356 of record JAIDUY010000034.1, on the reverse strand, counting down.
TGACTTCGTCGACGTGATCGGTACCTCCAAAGGTAAAGGCTATCAGGGCGTCGTGAAGCGTCATGGCTTCGGCGGCGTCGGCCAGAGCACCCACGGCCAGCACAACCGTCTGCGCGCTCCCGGTTCGGTGGGCGCCTGCTCCTACCCCGCAAAAGTGTTCAAGGGAATGCGCATGGCCGGTCAGACCGGCAACGAGCGTGTCACCGTGCAGAACCTTCAGGTCATCAAGGTGATACCCGAACACAACCTCATCATGATCAAAGGCTCCATCCCCGGTAGCAAAGGTTCAATCGTCTTAATCGAGAAGTAATAATGGAACTCGCAGTTTACAACCAGCAAGGCCAGGATACCGGCCGCCGCGTGACCCTCAACGACGAGGTCTTCGCAATCGAACCCAGTGAGCACGCCCTTTACCTCGACGTTAAGCAATACCTCGCCAACCAGCGTCAGGGCACTCACAAAAGCAAAGAACGCTCCGAAGTAAGCGGTTCCACCCGCAAGCTCCACAAGCAGAAAGGCGGAGGCGGCAGCCGTATCGGCGACATCAACTCCCCCGTCCTCGTAGGTGGTGGCCGTGTGTTCGGTCCCCGTCCCCGCGACTATCGCTTCAAACTCAACCGCAAGCTCAAGCAGCTCGCCCGCCGCTCCGCTCTGACCCTCAAGGCTCAGGCCGGCCAGATCATCGTGGTTGACGAAGTAGCGTTCAGCGCTCCCAAAACCAAAGAATTCGTAAACTTTGCTAAAAATCTTAAAGTTGACGGCAAAAAGGTTCTTCTGGTTTTAGCAGATAAAAATAATAACGTATATTTGTCGATGCGAAACGTGCCCGATGCCCGTCTGACGATGGCTTCGGACATCAACACGTATGCCGTACTCAACAATAACGCTCTTGTCCTGACGGAGAAGAGCCTCGACGTAATTAACAAATTCTAAAGCACCGGAGAACAATGGATATCTCTATCAAACCAATCATCACCGAAAGAGCAACCAAGCTTTCCGAAAAGCGCAATTGCTATACCTTCCGTGTGTCGCCCGAGGCCAACAAATACCAGATCAAGTCGCTGGTAGAGCAGGTCTACGGCGTGAAGGTGCTCAGCGTCAATACCGCCGTCATGCGTGGCAAGAACAAGAGCCGCTGGACAAAAAGCGGTCTTCTGCGCGGCAAAACAGCCAAGTGGAAGAAAGCTTACGTAACTGTAGCCGACGGTGAGACCATCGAATTCTTCAGCAACATCTAACAAATAATGGCAGTAAGAAAATTCAAGCCCACAACTCCTGGGCAGCGTCACAAAGTCATCGGTGTGTTCAAGGGTACAATCACTGCTACCACACCGGAAAAATCTCTTACAGTCGGCAAACGCGCCTCTGGTGGCCGCAACAACCAGGGTCGCCTCACCACTCGCTACCTTGGTGGTGGCCACAAGCGTAAATACCGCATCATAGACTTTAAGAGAAACCGCGACGGCATTCCCGCAACTGTAAAGACAATCGAGTACGATCCCAACCGTAGTGCCCGCATTGCCCTTCTGTGCTATGCCGACGGTGTGAAAACCTACATCATCGCCCCCAACGGCCTTCAGGTAGGCGCAACCCTCCTGAGCGGTCCCGAGGCAGCTCCCGAGGTCGGCAACACCCTCCCCCTGAGCAAGATTCCTGTAGGTACCGTAATCCACTGCATCGAACTCCGTCCGGGACAGGGTGCTTTCATGGCCCGTTCCGCCGGTACTTTCGCCCAGCTCGTTTCCCGCGAGGGCAACTATGCTATTATCAAATTACCTTCCGGCGAGACCCGCAAGGTGCTTGCAGAATGCCGTGCCACCGTCGGCACCGTCGGCAACAGCGAGCACTCGCTCGAACGTAGCGGCAAGGCAGGCCGCAGCCGCTGGCTCGGACGCCGTCCCCACAACCGCGGCGTTGTCATGAACCCTGTCGATCACCCCATGGGTGGTGGTGAGGGCCGTGCATCCGGCGGTCATCCCCGCTCGCGCAAGGGCCTCTACAGCAAGGGTCTCAAGACTCGTGCTCCCAAGAAGCACTCGACTAAGTACATAATCGAGAGAAGAAAAAAGAAGTAATCTGATAAACAAGCATATATGAGCCGTTCCCTTAAAAAAGGCCCCTTCATCAGCGTTAAGCTCGAGAAGAAAGTGGCCGACATGGAAGCCTCCGGCAAGAAAAACGTCATCAAGACTTGGAGCCGTGCGTCCATGATCGCCCCCGAATTTGTAGGCCACACCTTTGCGGTGCATAATGGAAACAAATTCATCCCCGTATATGTGACCGAAAACATGGTAGGCCACAAGCTGGGTGAATTCGCCCCCACCCGCACCTTCCGCGGTCACGCCGGCAACAAGAAAAAATAACGGCAGGGACCAACAAATCATATCACTGATAAAAAGACGAACACAATACAATGGGTGAAAGAAAAAGAATATCAGCCAACCGACGCAAGGAGGAGCAGAAGACTGTGGCATTTGCCAAGTTGCTGAACGTACCCACCTCCCCCCGCAAAATGCGTCTGGTCGCCGACATGGTCCGTGGCCAGGAAGTGTCGCGCGCCCTCGGCATCCTCAAGTTCTCCAACAAGGAGGCTGCCGCACGTCTTCGCAAACTCGTAGAGAGCGCCGTCGCAAACTGGGAGCAGAAGAACGAACGCAAGGCCGAAGACGGAGAACTCTATATCTCCACTATCTTCGTCAACTGCGCCCCCATGCTCAAGCGTCTGCGCACCGCGCCCCAGGGCCGCGGCTACCGCATCCGCAAACGCTCTAACCATGTAACGGTTATCGTTGACACCATCGACAACAAAGCTAAGAAAAACCGCGAAGAATAATATGGGACAGAAAGTAAATCCTATCAGCAACCGCCTGGGTATCATTCGCGGCTGGGACTCCAACTGGTCCGAAAAGGGAAAATACCCCGATAACCTGCTCGAAGACTACAAACTGCGCGAATACCTCAACGTCCGCCTGGCCAAGTGCAGCGTTTCCCGCATCGTAATCGAGCGCACCCTCAAGCTTATCACAATCACCGTGTGCACCTCCCGCCCCGGCCTCATCATCGGCAAAGGCGGTCAGGAAGTCGAGAAGCTCAAGGAAGAACTGAAGAACATCACCGACAAGGACGTTCAGATCAACATCTTCGAAGTGAAGCGTCCCGAGCTCGACGCACAGATTGTGGCAAGCCAGATCGCACGTCAGATCGAAGGCAAAGTGGCATACCGCCGCGCTGTCAAGATGGCAGTGGCAAGCACAATGCGTGCCGGTGCCGAAGGCGTGAAGATTCAGGTAGCCGGCCGTCTCAACGGCGCCGAAATGGCCCGTTCCGAGATGTTCAAGGAAGGCCGCACACCCCTG
>JAIDUY010000339.1 GCA_029059965.1 Muribaculaceae bacterium | reverse complement strand
GATGTTCGTCATCCTCATCGGTGTCATATTTCAGAAGCGGCGCCCCTCGCTCACCGAGTACCTCGGCGTGGCCATATCCTTCGCCGGTGCGGTGATAGTCATTGTGTTCGGTGCTGCCGGAGCCAAAGGATCCGACAATCTGTTGGGCGACTTGCTCGCCATCGCCTCGACGCTCTGCTATGCCTTCTACCTCGTCATCCTCGAGAAGCCCACCAAAAAGTACCGCCCCGTGACGATGCTGCGCTGGGTGTTCCTCTTCGCCGCCGTCCCGGCGCTGCTCCTGCTGCCCGGATTCGACGAGCTGCCCATCATACATACCCGCGAGGCTGTGCCATGGTGGTGATTGTCGGCGGCATGGTGCTGACCAACCTCGGCAAGCGCAAACGTACCATTTCCATCTCAAAGAGCTGATATACATTCATATACACACGTCAAGCGCCTCCCGGCCGGGAGCGCTTGACGTGTGTATGAATGTATTGCATCGGTCACTCCTGACGGGGAGCGCCTGTCGAATCGAGATGAAGAGTGGCAAGGAAGCGGGCCACCGTATCGGCATCGCCTGTGTACTTGCCGCGGTCCTCGCTGAGCTTGCACGTCGAGCAGTAGAAAGGCCACGATTCCGTGATTTTGACGTCGGTAAGCTTGATGACGATATTCATCGGCCTGACGCCGTCGAAGTCGTTGGTGAAGTGCGTGCCTATGCCGTAGGATGGTATACATTTATCTGCGGCATAAGCTTGTAGCTCGATTGCCGAGTCGACATTGAGGCCGTTGCTGAACACCACCTGACGTGTACGCGGGTCGATGCCCAGCGAGCGGTACTTGTCGACGATGAGATCGAGCTGCTCACGGTTGTCGCCGCTGTCGACGCGCAGCCCCTTGAACATGTTGGCGAAATCTTCCGAGAAATTCAGGCTGAAGATGCGCCAGCCGTAGGTGTCGTAGAGGAAGGTGCCGAGGGCGCCGCGATAGGTGTGCGCCCACAGGTTCATGGCTATGTGGTTGGCCATCAGTGGCCCGTACATGCCGGCTATGGCGCAGACGAACTCGTGTGCCATCGTGCCGACAGGCGTAAGGTCGTACTTCATAGCCAGATATACATTGCTCGTGCCGACGAAGCGTCCCGGCCCCGGGCAGGCCGCGGCGCACTCCTTCATGGAGCGCACGACGGTGTCCTGAGCCTCGAAGGAGGCACGCCTACGCGTGCCGAAGTCGCTGAACGAACATCCTGCCTCTATCAGACGGCGCGCCTTGGCGGCCGAACGCACGGCATAGTCATCGTAGTCCAAGCCGCCGGCCTGTCCCGTGACTATGTAATATAGCTCCGAGACAATTGCCAGCACCTTGACTTCCAGAAGTATGACCTCGCTCCAGTTGCCCTCGAAGCCTATCGACAGATGCCCCTCGGCATCCTGACTGACGCTCACCAGACGGCGGTCGTAGCGGAAGCCCTTGAGGAAGATGTAGAACCACGACGGGATGTAGGAGCAGCGGCGCTGCATGAAGGCGATTTCCTCGTCGGTAATCACCACATTTTCAAGCATGGCCACCTGTTCCTCGACCAGCCGGGCGAAACCGGGCGGATAGGAAGTGTCCGAACGGTCGATGAAACGGTACTTGACACGTGTGCGCGGAAAGTTGTCGATGACGGCGCAGCACATCGTGAACTTGTACAGGTCATCGTCGGTGAAATGGGTGATAAGCTGTCGCATGGCTAATGGATTAATGTCCTGTAGTACGGCTTAGAATGCCTGTTATCCAGAGGAGTACGACTGCGCCGACCACCGAGGTGATGAGGCTGCCGATGATGCCTCCTGCCGAGATGCCCAGCAGGCTGAAGAGCCAGCCGCCGAGGACGCCGCCGACGATGCCGACTATGAGGTTGACGATGA
>JAIDUY010000338.1 GCA_029059965.1 Muribaculaceae bacterium | reverse complement strand
TGTATCAGGCGAGGAACCCCAGCAGCACACCTGCGGCAACAGCCGACCCGATTACGCCCGCCACGTTCGGACCCATAGCGTGCATCAGCAGGTAGTTCGAAGGATCGTACTCGAGACCGAGGTTGTTCGAGATACGGGCCGACATAGGCACGGCCGACACACCGGCATTGCCGATGAGGGGATTGATTTTCTTGTCCTTGGGAAGGATGAGGTTGAAAATCTTGACGAAAATCACGCCGCTCGACGAAGCGATGACGAATGCCATGAAGCCGAGGAAGAAGATGAAAATCGTCTGGGGTGTCAGGAACTGCGAAGCCTGTGTCGAAGCGCCGACGGTCATGCCAAGGAGGATGGTGACGATGTCGGTCAGGGCGTTGGAAGCCGTCTTGGCCAGACGGTTGGTCACGCCGCACTCGCGCAGGAGGTTACCGAAGAAGAGCATACCCAGCAGGGGCAGACCCGAGGGAACCACGAAGCAGGTGAGAAGCATACCCACGATGGGGAAGATAATCTTCTCGTTCTGGCTGACGGCACGTGCGGGCTTCATCTTGATGAGGCGCTCCTTCTTGGTGGTGAAGAGGCGCATCAGCGGCGGCTGAATCACAGGCACGAGTGCCATGTAGGAATAGGCCGACACTGCGATGGCACCCATCAGGTTGGGAGCCAGCTTGGACGACAGGAAGATAGCCGTGGGACCGTCGGCACCGCCGATGATGGCGATGGCACCGGCCTGGTCGGGCGAGAAGCCCAGCAGCAGAGCCACCATATAGGCACCGAAGATACCGAACTGGGCGGCGGCGCCGATGAGCATCAGCTTGGGGTTGGCGATAAGGGCCGAGAAGTCGGTCATGGCACCGATGCCGAGGAAAATCAGCGGGGGATACCAGCCGGCGCTCACGCCGTTGTAGAGGATATTCAGCACGGAACCCTGCTCGTAGATGCCGACTTCGAGGCCGGCGTCGGCGTTGAAGGGTATGTTGCCGATCAGCATGCCGAAGCCGATGGGGACAAGCAGCATGGGCTCGAAGTTCTTTTTGATGGCCAGCCAGATGAAGAACAGGCCGACGGCAAGCATCACGAAGTTACCGAACTGGGCGTTGGCGAAGCCGGTAAGATGCCAGAACTGGTCGAGGTTGTTCAGAAGGAAATCACCGAAAGAGTAATCCATAGTCTCTGTGTTGTATTATGGAATATTACTCGATGGTGAGCAGGGGTGCGCCTTCAAGCACGGAGTCGCCGGCGGCCACGTTGATGGCCGACACACGGCCTGCGCGGCCTGCGTGGATGGCGTTCTCCATCTTCATGGCTTCCAGCAGGACTACGGTATCGGAGGGCTGAACGGTGTCGCCGACCTTGACCTGGATGGAGAGCACGACGCCGGGCAGCGGAGCCACGACGGCACCGCCGGCAGCGCCTGCCGAAGGTTTGGAGATTACTTTCTCGCCGGAGGCGGTGCGGGGAGCTGCTGAGGGCTTGGGAGTGGCAACCTTTACGGGTGCGGCCTTTGTGGCCTCGAGTTCCACTTTGTAGGGCACGCCGTTGACTTCGACCTGTGCGATATTGTCCTCGACGTCACCTACGGCAACCTCTGTCTCTTATAAAGATCTGACGCTGCCGACGATAAGGCTCGTGTAGAT
>JAIDUY010000337.1 GCA_029059965.1 Muribaculaceae bacterium | reverse complement strand
CGACCTCATCAGCAACCGCGATGTCCGCGACGACAATCCCATGGTCGTGCCTGTGGACGCCACCAACATGCACTGCTGGCTCAGGCGCCTCGCCTCGAAAGTGACTGTCGCTTTCGACGGCTCGGAACTCTATGACAACGTGCTTGTTTTCATCGAGACAATCAAGATTCGCGACATCCCGTATTCCTGTACTCTCGGAAATACCAACCGTCCCGGTCTCGGAGAGAACGGTCGCGACCTCAGCCGCTCAAAAATGTACGACGAGACCTACGAAGGCCGTCTCATTCCCGTCGGCATGACCCAGCGCGTGCAGACACTGCCCCCGACGGAAAAGATGATCAGCAGTACTTCGCACTGGCATGTGTGCAAGAACTCCCACCCCAACCTCGGTCGAGGAGATGTCAATTACAATAACGATGAGACACACTCGAACTCGGCGCTGTCGCTCTTTTTCTTCGAGAACGCTCAGGGATTGGACGGTACCGAGGAGCGCAAGTCCAAGAAGCAGAGCCAGGACGGCGTGAATATCGACTTCCCGACTCCCGACTCGACCAAAGTCGGAACCGGATGGAAGGACGACGTGCCATTCGGCACATGGATTGAGGTGGTCGGACACTACAAGTGTATTGCCGGCGACGGCAATCTGTCTTCCGGCCCCATCGTCTATCGTTTCATGCTCGGTCAGGATACCGACAAGGACTACAATGCCTATCGCAATACACACTACCAGCTGACTCTCAAGCTCAAAGGCTACGCCAACGACTACGACTGGCACATCGACTACGAAGAGCCGCTCGGCATCCACATCCCGTCGCCCCAGTACATTTCCTATCTTCACAACAAAAAGATGGTGACTGCCGTCAAGGTAATCGGCGAGGTCGACCCCGCGCGTCCCTATCTCGAGGCGGAAATTGTGTCTCCCGGCCAGGACAACTCGTCCGACCTCCGCTACTGGGCTCCCTGGGGCGACAGCGAGCTCGAAGGCTACCCCGACCCGGCAGGTTCGGTCGATCCCGAACGTCCCAATGACCCCAATTCATATTATTATCAGGACAAAGTGACTCAAAACGGCCCGTGGGTGTCATTCCTGAGTCTGAGGGAAAGCCACCTCATACGAATCAGTCCTCCCGAGTACGACGACGCATCATCGCGTATATATGCGGCCTCCGACCCTCAGGGCTACATCAAGAGTTTCTGGCGCGAGCACCGCGAGGGCATACGCCAGTACTTCATAGGCCGCGACAATACCGATTCGCCCCAGACCATCGACCCGACTTACAACGGCTACGGAACCTCGCTCGACGGTGAGTACGTCGTGACTGTGACACGCCGCAACGCCTCCAACCAGCCTCTGGAGAGGGTGTTCAACATTCCGTTCTTCACCCGACCCAAGGAAATCATAACCAGTACCGGCTTCTCCGGAGCAAATCCCTACGACTCCTATCCCCGCAAGGCGCGTGTCAAGTTTACGGCCTATGTGCGTCCGGTAGGCTCGACAGGCCCCTACGAGCCTCAGGTGACCTATGTGGACATCGTGCAGGTGCGACGCGTGGTAAACCCCACGGGCATTTGGCGCCGTGCCGGCAATACGGCTTCCTTCCACGCAGTCATGCTGGTACAGCGTGCCGACCTTGGCGAAAACAGTGTGTTCACGCCTGAAAGCACCCACGGCGACTGGAGTGCGGAAATCATGGCCGGCTCGAGCGACATCATCACTCTGCGCACCGACCCTGCCGGCCTTGGCGAAGGTATGCCCGAGCAGTCGGGTGTACAACGCATTCAGGGCAGCTCAGAGCGCGAAATCAATTTCCATATCGATTTCTCCGGCAAAGAGGGCTTTGCGATGATACGCGTGCGCTACAACAACTTCACCTGCGAGCACGACATCTTTGTCCGCTGCGGAGAGTCGGACGTGACCATGAACGGCGTGACCTGGGCAAGTTCCAATGTCGAATACTTCGATAATGGCGTGGCTCACAATGCTTCGTCGCCGCTGGACGAAGGTTCGTTCTTCCGTCGCGGCTCCTATATCGGCATCGCATCCGACAACAACATCGTCGATGGCAAGAGGCGCCCGCGTGGCACCGGTGTAAAGCAGGGTACGTCGCTGACCAACATCAGCACATCAAATTACTATATAATTGAGGACCCGGGCAAATTCAGGGTCTACGCCAATTCGAGCACTCTTACCGGAGAGACTCACACCTGGGATGATTGTATAGGCAAAGAGGCTTTGGCCAAGACCTGGACTATCGGCAATACGGACTATCGTATAGCTTCGATTTCCGATTTCTATACTTTGGCGCCCAAGCGTTCTTCCGATATGGACTGGCCTATCGCTCAGGCATATGGCGTGATGTATGGCGACGGAGCCACAACGACGGCCACCAATCCCGTGGTAGCTTTCGGCTACAATAAAGGTCGCGCTTCTACAGCCGAATACGGTATGCGCGGCGTAATCTGCTACGACCGAAGCAATTTCGCGCATATCTTCCTGCCGGTGGGCTGCGATGGCGCAGGCCAGCGCAAAAGAGCAGGCAGCTGGCGAAACAATGACCCCGCGGGGACTCTGCGCTATGCGTCGCGAAGCAACTTCTTCGGCTTCTACACAGGCGATAAGGGTAGTCTTGCCAACCTGCCCCTGTTTCTTAACCTGTACCGACGCGCAGGTGCTGTCTACTGGTGTGAGACACGTGTCAGCAACGCCACCTATATCGAGCCAATCAATGGCAAAGCAGATATTTTCGACATCTATCAGTCGTCGGCTTTCGACATCAACTACTTCACGATGGGCTTCGAAGGCTTCGAGAACAATGCTTGTCCAATCAATGATTTGCCTCTGGACAGCAATGCCTGTCCTATAAGGCTTGTAAAGAAGAAGTAGACTGCGACCGAAAGACATTCAACGGCCCGTGCTGTACGCTTCGAGCGAGGCAGCGCGGGCTTCTTCTATAAGCGGCTGAAGGACAGTGGCCTTGATGTAGTGGCGGCCGTTGCCTCGCTCGATGGGGAATACGGCGCGGAAGTGGCGCAGGGCTGTCTTGTTGGCCGGAGCGTGGCAGTCGGTATCGGAAGCGGGGAGCAGTTCGGCGGGAATGTCTGTCAGCGACGCGCATACGACGGGCGACACGGGCGGATAGCCGAGTACAGTCCACATGCGCATGGCCTCGGGGCTCTCGCCGGGGCGCAGACCCTCGACGACGATGGAGGCCGTCGATGAGCGTCGGGGCACAAAGTCCTGATCCACAATGTAGGGGTCGCCTGTGGCGAGGACGTCGTGGCCGATGAGCGAGTGGTAGAAGGAACGGCTGACTCCTTCGGTCATGGATGCAGGTGTAAGGCTGTGAGTTTCAATTGCTTCGGCGAGGAGGGCGCTGACGTTGCCGTAGCGTATGTAGCCCATTCCCTCGCCCGGGGTGCCGCTCAAGGAGTAGTTTGTGCGGATGAGGACGCCCGTGGGCTCGTCGGCAAGGTCGAAGCGCGTCCAGCGGTAGTCGTCGGTCTCGAAGTAGGCGCCGTTTCCGTTGGCGTCGATGCAGCCGAAATTTGTCCTCACACCCAGAGGCTTGGGAAGGCGCTCGAGGAGTGCCTCGAAGTCGTCGACGGTGCGGCATTCTGCCAAGGCGCGGTTCATGACAAAGCCCTCACGGTCAGCCCAGGCGGGGTCGTTGGCGGGGAGGTTGTAGGCCACGGTGTTCATGATGGCGAAGCCGGCGTCGTTCATTCCCATCCATGCCTCGTCGAGGTTTAGGGAGTCACCGCCGTTATACAGAGCAACATAGCCTATGCAGCCGGGCTTGTCGATGCGGTAGAGGTAGTTGTCGGAGGCGCCTGTGTCGCGGTGTTTCCATAGCAGTGGACGGCCGTTGACGGTAGCCGAGGCTGCGGCGATGAGCGAGGAGCAGGCCGAGGCTGGCAGGGCTGCGGAGAGAGTCAGGAGTATGATTGTCAGGAATATACGCATGGCGGTTCGGGGATTATTTCGGATTCGAGGTGCTTGGAGCGGCTCGTTTGGAGCCAATGTATGCCTCAAATATAAATGAAATTCCCCGAACCGCCAAATTATTGGTTCGTTGTGTATGTCTGTAAGAGCCGGTTCCCCAATATTTGTTAACGCCGGGGCGGTCAAGCGTCGTGCAGATGTGTTCGCGCAGTGAGGGAG
>JAIDUY010000336.1 GCA_029059965.1 Muribaculaceae bacterium | reverse complement strand
AACTCGAACTGCGACAGATGGAGGCCCGCGACCGCACCGAACTCTCACGGCTCGAGATGGAAATCGAAGTGGCGCGCATACGCGAACGCTCGCTTGAAGTCGAACTCGCCAACGAGCTGCGGCTCGACAGCATCGGTACAGGAACCGGCTACCGCGTGCGGGAAGCACGCCTCGCCCTGCGTACAGGGCAGCTTACACTGAGTCAGCTGCAGACGCAGCTCACCAACGAGAGCGCCGCCCGCTCCGCCGCGGCCGACGCCATCAGGCTCGAGATAGAAATAATGCGCAAGGACCTTGCAATCAGCCGTCGCACCCTCGACGATGCATACATTCGCGCACCCCGTACGGCGACAGTGACAGGCATCGAAGATCGTGTCGGCCTTCAGGTCACCCCCGGGCAGCAGCTGGCCACAGTAGCCGACCTCGGCCATTACCGCGTCGACGCTGCGGCATCCGACATATACTCGCGAATCATAGTACCGGGAAATCGGGTCAGCGTGCGCCTCGGCAACACTGTCCTTGACGGAGTAGTCGGCAGCGTCGCCCCGGCCTCGCACAGCGGACAGCTCGACTTTGCCGTCACGCTCGCCGACGACAGCGCCTCGGTGCTTCGTCCGGGTCTGCGCCCCGAAGTCTTCCTGCACCGTGGCGTGTCGGGCGAGGTGCTCCGCATCCCCCAGGCAACGTGGTACACACGCCCCGGCACCTATGATATATATGTGGTCGACGGCAGCGAGCTACGCCGCCGCACCGTCGAACTCGGCGAAGCGGGCTACGACTACATAAGCGTCACCTCGGGACTGCAGCCCGGCGAGCGCGTGGTGCTGTCCGACATGTCGCGCTTCGGAAACGAGAACATTATCAGAATACGTCAATAAACAATCCATCATCAAAGAACAATGAAAATACTGAGACAGGTCTGGCAGCTTGTGAAACGACAGAAACTGTACACTGCCATCTATATCTTCGGAACGGCACTGGCGCTGGCCACCGTCACCGTCTACGCCGTGCAGCTGCGCACACGCATTGCCCCGGTCTATCCCGAGTACCAGCGCCCGCGCATGGCAGTAGTGAACCACTTGCAGGTCAGCGAGAAAAACGGTCACATGATGCGACAGTCGGCTGTCGGCTACGAGTCCATGCGCGAGTATCTTCTCAAGGTACGGTCGGCCGACCATGCCACCGGCATACGCCGCCACTGGGCCGACAGCTACGTCCAGAGCGTGAACGGCGGACTCGACCGCCTCGTCAAGTTCATAGCCACCGATACGGCCTATTTCGACATCTTCACTCTCGATTTCATCGCCGGAGGCCCGTTCACGCACGAGCAGTTCGAAGGTGGCAGTCATGCCGCTCTCATCGACACCGATGTGGCTCGCGCGGTCTTCGGAGCCGGCGAGCTGTCGGAACTGTTGGGACGCGAATTTACCGTCGACCATGTGGCTTACCGCCTGACAGGCATCTACCGCCCGATGTCGGAGGGTGTGCCCGTGTCCTATGCCAACGTCATCGCGCCCTATACAGCCGTCGAAAACAACGACCAATGGGGCAACTCGCCCTTCCTCGGAAACTACTGGGTGGTCTATACCACCGACAGTCCCGAAGCGCTGCGCGAGGAGTTCAATGAGATAGAACGGCGCTACAACAGCAGCCAGGACGAGTACGAACTCGATTTCTTCGGAGCGCCCTTCGCACATACCGAATTTTCGCTTGGCAACGGAGGCGAGGATTTCACGCTTTCCGATGTTCTGGCCGTGATACTGGGCACTTTCTTTGTTCTGCTTCTTGTCCCTGCTCTGAACCTCAGCGGCATGGTGGCGGGACGTATGGAACGGCGCCTGCCCGAGATAGGCGTGCGAAAGAGCTACGGAGCCACCGACGGCGTGCTGCTGCTCGAACTGCTGAACGAGAACCTCATCCTCACGCTCGCCGGAGCCATTGTCGGATTCGTGTGGGCGTGGATAATGCTCTCGACGGGAATGGCAGGCATTACGACAACCGACGGACCCGACGTGGCGGCCACAGGCGAGATGATATTTGCGCCCGCAGTTTTCGTCTTCTGCTTCGTGGTCAGTCTTCTGCTCAACATTGCGTCAGCCCTGATTCCCGCCGCCCGTGCCCTGCGCCGACCGATAGTAACGGCCCTGAACAGCAAATAACATACACGTAAGTCCGAAACATCCATACATCATAATGATACGCATAATATTGAAAAACCTGTGGAACCGCCGTGGCCGAAA
>JAIDUY010000335.1 GCA_029059965.1 Muribaculaceae bacterium | reverse complement strand
TCCCTCACTGCGCGAACACATCTGCACGACGCTTGACCGCCCCAGCGTTAACAAATATTGGGGAACCGGCTCTAAGCCAAGGCGCGCGGCCCCGTTCCGGGAGTCGCGCGCCTTGGCTTACATTGTATGTCGTACCTGTTCAGATGTTGTCGTAGGCGTCGAGCGCCTGTTTCAGCTCGCTGCGCACCATCTCGCGCAGCTCGGGCGGCTCCAGCACCTGCACGCGCGGTCCGTGGCTGAGCAGCTCCTCGACAAAGTCGGGACTGATGCGCAGGCGGTAGCTGAAGATGCTGAACTCGTCGTGCACGGCCTCTTCCTGGGTGTGGTGCAGGGGCAGGGCACGGAAGTACTTGGCCTGACGCTTGTCTACCTTGAGCATCACGCGCTTGACTTCGCCGTGGGTGAATACTATGCCGAAGCTGTGTGCGAAGTATTCCTCGGGGTCGAAGGCCGGGTCGGGGCGGAAGGGCTCGGTGCCCACCGTCAGCCCCGTTATGCGGTCGAGGGCGTAGGTCTTGACCTTGTCCGAGGCCACGTGGCGTCCGGTCACATACCAGCGCTGGCGGAATATTTTCAGGAAGTACGGCTCCACCACCACGCCCTCGGATGTCAGCACGCGTCCATAGGGATGGTAGTCGAAGCGAATGGGGCGTGTGGTGCGCAGAGCGTCGATGACCGGGGCGAGGTATTCGCGCGCCGAGGGCACGTCCTCGAGGAATATCTTGTCGGCCACCTCGCGGCTGCCGGCCAGAAGCTCGTTGGTGACGGCGGTGTTGAGCAGCCAGTTGGTCACGTCCTCGTGGTGCGCGCCTCCGAGATCGGCGATGTAGTAGTCGAATGTGGCGGGGTCGCACTTGATTTCGACGTTGAAGAGCTCTTCGACAGCCTGACGGTAGTTGTAGAATGTGCGCCGCGGCATGGGTTGGCCGTTGGAGAACTGCGTGCGCATCCACAGGCGGTCGAGCTCGCGTCGCGATATGCGGCCGTAGCGCCGGATGGTGTCCACCAGCCAGATGTATCGTTGGAGGAGGTCGCGTGCCATTTTAAGCTTTCTCTGCTACGGGCGCTGAATTGCGGCCTATGGACAGACACAGCAGCCCGACGACGGTGAACATGGCGTTGAGCAGCAGCAGCTCGAAGCTTGTCTCGTAGCCGAAGTATTTATTGAGGGCGTACTGAGTGAACCAGCTCAGCGCAGGCGCGAGGATGCACACGGCGGGCACCCGGCGGTCGTGCACGGGCTTGCTCCGGAACATACCGTAAACGAACAGGCCGAGAATCGGGCCGTAGGTGTACGAGGCCAGGGTATAGACGGCCGAGATGGCGTCCTGGTCGCTCAGATAGTAGAAAGCGATGATGACAAGGCCCATGATGGCCGACATGCCCACGTGGACGCCCTTGCGGGTGCGGGTCAGCGACTTGTCGTCCTTGGTCTTGTGGGCCTGAAGGATGTCGACGGTGAAAGATGTCGTCAGCGAGGTCAGGGCCGAGCCTGCGGCAGAGTAGGCTGCCGAGATGAGGCCGAGTACGAAGAGCACCAGCACCACCACGGGCATGTCGCCGTGCTGAGCCACCATGCCGAAGATTTCGTCGCTCTTGGCGGGATGCTCTATGCCCTTGCTGTCGAGGAAGATGACAAGCAGCGTACCTAAGAGCAGGAACAGGGCGATGACGAAGAACTGCACTATGCCGCTCACAATCATGTTCTTCTGGCTCTGGCCGGTGTCGCGGCACGCGAGGTTGCGCTGCATCATGTCCTGGTCGAGGCCGTTGGTGGCGATGGCCATGAACACACCCGCGATGAACTGCTTCCAGAAGTAGGTTCCCTCCTTGGGGTTGTCGAAGAAGAACATGCGCGAGGTCTCGTGAC
>JAIDUY010000334.1 GCA_029059965.1 Muribaculaceae bacterium | reverse complement strand
ATCGGAGATGTGTATAATAGTCAGGGCTCGGTGGTTGTGCCGCTCTTGGAGATTACGATGATGCCGAATTTCTTGTCGGCGAGATATTCCTGGAGCTCGGCAAGGTAGTCTTCGCCGATGTTCTGGCCGGCGAACAGCACCTTGGTGCCATTGTCCTGATATGCAGCGAAGCTGTTGCTGAGAGCCTCGATTACGGCCTTTGCGCCGAGGTAGCTGCCGCCGATGCCTACGGCCACGACAACGTCGCAGAGATTGCGCAGGCGTGCTGCGGTGGCGTTGATGCTGTCCAGAAGGGCGGCGTCGGTTTCGGAGGGGAGCTTGACCCAGCCGAGGAAGTCATTGCCGAGGCCGGAACCGTCGGTGAGTTTTGCAAGGGCTGCCGCGCTCTCGTCCTTGAGGGCGTTCAGTGCGCAGTCGCACACGGCGTTGCCGGTGAATACTTGAATCTTTTCCATATTATATTTGTACGTTTTGGATTTGTCTGATGATTAATGTCCGAGGGTGTCGGCGAGTTGCTCTGCAGCTACGGTGGTCTGCGTGCCGTCGGCGAGGCGCTTGAGACCGACGGTGCCGTCGGCGAGTTCCGATTCGCCTATCATGGCGAAGTACTCGGCGCCAATGCTGTCGGCATAGCCTATCTGTTTCTTGAGCTTGGAGGAGTCGGGATAGATTTCGGCGCTTATGCCGGCCTCGCGCAGAGTCTTGATAATCTTCATGGAAGCGGCAGCCTCGGCCGGGCCGAAGTTGGCGAAGACTACGCGGGTGCTGCGGGTGGCGTCCGAGGGGAAGAGTTCCAGAGCGGTCAGGACGTCGTAGATGCGGTCGGCACCGAAGGATATGCCCACGCCCGAGATGCCGGGAAGTCCGAAGATGCCCGTCAGATTGTCGTAGCGCCCGCCGCCGCATATGCTGCCCATTGGGGTGTCGAGAGCCTTGACTTCGATGATGGTGCCTGTATAATAATTAAGACCGCGCGCGAGGGCGACGTCGAGATCGAGCTCGGCGGTGAGTCCGAGAGCCTCGGTGCTGTCGACGACGAAGCGAAGTTCCTCGACGCCCTTGAGGCCGGTCTCGGAGCTGCTGAGTATGTCCGCCAGCTGCGCAAGGCGTTCGGCGGCGGTGCCGCTGATGCCGAGCACGGGAACGAGAGCCTCGATGGCCTCGCTGCCGAGGCCGCGTTCGGCGAGCTCCTCCTTGACCTTGTCGAGGCCGATTTTCTCGAGTTTGTCAATCGCTACGGTGATGTCGATGAGTTTGTCGGGGGCGCCTATGAGTTCGGCGATGCCGGCAAGAATTTTGCGGTTGTTTAGCTTGATGCTCACGCGGACGCCGAGGCGTCGGAACACGAGGTCGACCATCTGCAGGAGCTCGACTTCGTTGAGCAGCGAGTCGGAGCCGACAACGTCGGCATCGCACTGATAGAACTCGCGGTAGCGTCCTTTCTGGGGCCTGTCGGCACGCCATACGGGCTGTATCTGGTAGCGCTTGAAGGGCAGCTGAAGCTCATCGCGGTGCTGGACGACGTAGCGTGCAAAGGGCACTGTGAGGTCGTAGCGCAGACCTTTGTCGCATATCTTTGTTGCCAGACGCAGGCTTTCGCCCTCGCTGAGCAGGCCGGGGTCGACGCCGCGCAGGTAGTCGCCCGAGTTGAGGATTTTGAAAAGGAGCTTGTCGCCTTCCTCGCCGTACTTGCCCATCAGAGTGCCGAGGTTCTCCATGGCGGGAGTCTCGATCTGACGGTAGCCGTACAGTGCAAATACTTGGCGTATAGTGTCGAAGATGTAGTTGCGCCGGGCCATTTCCACCGGCGAGAAGTCGCGCGTGCCCTTGGGCGTGCTCGGTTTTTGTGCCATCGTTAGTTCTTGCTTCAGATTCTTTGCGCAAAATTAAACATTTTTGCCGATTTATCATTTCGAAATCGCACAAAATTGTATTGTCAGTTGAACAAGCAAAGCGCCCGTCGGGTTTTATTACTAAATAAATTTTACATATGAAAGCACTTCGACTACTCATCGCCTCGCTGGCGGTGGCCGCTTCGGCCGCCACGGCATTCGCTTGCTCGCGCGTGGTCTATCTCGGCGACAAGAACATAGTAATGGTGGGACGCACCCTCGACTGGCGTACTCCCATCCCCACAAACCTCTACGTCTACCCCCGCGGCGTCGAAAAGACGAGTATGCCCGACGGCAAATGCCTGCGGTGGAAGTCGCGCTACGGCTCGGTGGTGGCTGTCGGCTACGACGGCGGCGTCACCGAGGGCATGAACGAGCGCGGCCTTGTCATGAACGGCCTCTTCTGCAAGGGTTCCGTCTACCGCGAGGCGGCTTCTCCGGATTCCATTCCCGTTATGAGTCTTTCGATGATTGTCAGCTACTTCCTTGACAACTTCGCCACTGTGGCCGAAGTAGAGCAGTGGCTCAAGACCAACGACTTCGGCATCAACGGCCAGACCTTCGACGGCGGTACCGTGTCGCTGCTCCACTGGGGCCTGACCGACTCTACGGGCGACACTCTTATTATGGAATATGTCGACGGCAAGCTCCACCTCTACCGAGGACGCGAGTACACCGTGCTGACCAACGATCCGCAGCTGCCCGACATGGAGGCCATCAACACCTACTGGACCAAAATCGGGGGCGCCCACGCACTGCCCGGCACAGTCAGCAGCCCCGACCGCTTCGTGCGCGCTTCCTTCTTCATCAACCACGTTCCCAAGGACTTCGACTATCCTCAGGCTTTCGCAGCCCTGTCGAGCATCATGGGTACTGTGAGTGTGCCCTACGGATATGAAATCCAGGGAGAACCCAACGTATCGTCCACGCAGTGGACATCGCTGTCCGACGCCACCGGCGGCAAGTTCTACTTCCGCTTCACCGACTCGACAGGCAATATGTGGATTGACATGGGTCGCCTGCGCTTTAATCCCGGCGCCCCCATCCTCAAGCTCGACACATCCGACCATTTCAACCTTACCGGCTGCGTCAACGACAAGCTGGTCGAGACCTCCGGATTCACGCCGATGTGGTGATACCCCCCCTAAAAAAATAAATAAATAGAGAACAGGATTTATAAACATTTAACCTCATAACCTTATGAAATTCAAGAATTACCTGGCTGTGGCGATGCTCGCGCTTCCGGCTTCTGTCTTCGCTCAGGATTCAGGCGAACGGGCACTCTATGTACTCCCCGTCAATGCCGACGGCACCATAAGCAGCGTCGACGGCGACTATCCCGACAAAATAGCCATGACTCAGGCTTCCGACGGTTCCATGACCGCTACAGGCGTGGAAATATCCAAGGGCTTCTTGTTCTACGGCATCGGCGACAGTGGCAGCACACTCTACAAACTGGCCTCATGGGCTCAGCAGGATGTCGTGGAGAATCTCCCCAACCCGCTGGCAATTACCGCAAGTGAGGATTATATCTCACTGCCTGCGGGAATCTACGACATATCTTTCTTCACCCGCAACATCACAGGGTACACCTACCAGCTCTTCACGGTGCAGAGCCGCGACCGCGCCCACAGGTATCCCGACAAAATCTATCTCATCTGGGGCACCGGCGCGGGCAACAGTCAGGAGCTGACCGGCACCGACGGCGTCTATACGGGCGTTCTGGGCACGCAGGCGTCCTTCTCGGTGTCCTATGAGCCTCGCACTGGCAGCGGCGTCTTTGTCTATGGGCCCGAGGATGCATCGGCAACGGTGCTCGAGGAGAGCATTCCGGCAGCTCTGGAGTATGGCGTCAACACTTCGGCACTCTTCTCCTACGATGCCATTGATAGGGCTTCGACCGAAGTCACGGTGTCGCTTGTCGACGGTGACAGCTACATCCGCATCGGCCCCGACTCGGGAGATGTCACCTCTGTTCCCGTGCTCGGAATCGAAAGGCCGGAGGAAGTCGAGTACTATTCGCTGACAGGCGCACGCGTAGCCGTCGGTCCCGCCGGCACCACGCCTCGCCTCAATCCCGGCATCTACATCGTGCATCAGGGCAATTCCGTGCGCAAGCAACTTTTCTTCTGATAGAAAAGGCCGCATACTGATGACCCCGGTCTTCTCACGAGGACCGGGGCCTAAGTGTGTCAAGAATTACACACAAACCAATATATTTTTTCGGCGTATGCCGGGGGAGGGGAGAGCCTCGCGCCACGGCGGCCGTAGACTGCGGACTTGTCTTTTCCGGCCAAGACGGATTCCGTAACCGAAGCGGATGGAGTGAGGCCCTGCCTGCTTTGCGTCCGGTTTTTGTCGTCTTAACAGCTGCAAAGATAGAAATTAATTATTAATCACCAAAACTAAAATCAATAAAAACGAACAAAATATACCATTTTCTTGCCTTTTTTATTAATTTTGTGCTGTAAATCTTATCTTCGGACTTGAAAAGATGAATACAGGCAGAATGAATTGGACTACACTTGTCAATGACAAACGCTTCGGGCTGGAGGACTACCACGGCCCCAAGAAGAGCGCGACGCGCACCGATTTCCGGCGCGACTACGACCGTCTGGTGTTTTCCTCGCCCTTCCGCCGGCTTCAGAACAAGACCCAGGTTTTCCCCCTGCCGGGCAGCATCTTTGTCCACAACCGTCTGACCCATTCCATGGAAGTGGCATGTGTCGGCAAATCGATGGCTGACAATATCGCCGTGGCCCTGCGCAGGAAATATGCAGGAGCTCATGACGAGATTTTCGGTCACATCGGCGACATCGTCGCGGCTGCCTGCCTTGCCCACGACCTCGGCAATCCGCCTTTCGGCCACAGCGGTGAGCGCGCCATAGCCACCTTCTTCAGCGAAGGCCCCGGCAGCTGGCTGCGCGAGCACCTCGGCCCGGTGCAGTGGAACGATCTTATTCATTTCGAGGGCAATGCCAACGCCTTCCGCGTGCTCACCCATCAGTTCAAGGGACGGCGCACCGGCGGCTTCGCCATGACCTACTCGACTCTCGCCTCCATCGTGAAATATCCCCATGAGAGCACTCTGGCGGCCAAGGGCAAGTTCGGATTCTTCGACTCCGAGCGCGACGCCTACCTCAAGGTGGCCCGCGAGCTCGGCATCAGGCAGCTGTCGGCTCCCGGCGAGCCCCTGCGCTTCGCCCGCCATCCGCTGGTCTACATCGTCGAGGCTGCCGACGATATCTGCTACGAGGTGATGGATATCGAGGATGCGCATAAGCTCAAGATTCTCACGACAAGCGAGGTTACCGACGCATTCATGGGCTTCTTCGACGACAGCCGTAAGG
>JAIDUY010000333.1 GCA_029059965.1 Muribaculaceae bacterium | reverse complement strand
CTTCTACGCAGACACCTACGCCGAGCTTTTCGAGAAGGGACTTCCCCAGCGCCAGCTCTCCAAGGAATTCGTGCGCCAGTGGCTGATGGACAACGGCTTCATGGGCCAGCCCGGCCAGAAGCTCCCCGAAATGACCGACGATGTCTGCCGCGCCATCTCGGACCGCTACATCGAACTGTACCGCCGCATCACCGGCCGCGAGTTCGAGCCCGCCGCCGAGGCCAAGGCTGCCGAGCGCATCGCCGTCAACGTCCTTGACTTCCTCGACAAGCTCGACCGCACAGATGGAGAAGGTTGAGAAAGTAAACCCCTACCGCAACGACAGCCGCAGCAAGGAGCGACAGGTGGCCGACATGTTCGACTCCATCGCTCCTGCCTACGACTTCATGAACAGCGCCATGAGCTTCGGCATGGATGCTCTGTGGCAGAAGAAGCTCGTGGAGTGCGCCGCCTCCGACGCGCCCTCGCGTGTCCTCGACCTGGCGACAGGCACCGGTGAGGTGGCACTTGCCCTGCACCGCCGTCTGCCCGGGTCGGGCATAACAGGTCTCGACATCTCGGAGGGCATGCTGGCCAGGGCGAGGCTGAAGAATGGCGCCGATGCCATAGACTTCGTCTGTGCCGACGCCCTCGACACCGGCCTGCCCGACGGCTCCTTCGACGCCATCACCATAGCTTATGGCGTGCGCAACTATGCCGACCTTGCCGCGGGCATGGCCGAAATGCACCGTCTGCTCCGCAGCGGCGGCCGCGTGTGCATTCTTGAGCTCTCGGAGCCCCGCAACGGCTTTCTGCACTCGCTCTACCGCCTCTACACGCGCACCCTCGTCCCTGCGCTGGGACGCCTCACCAGCGGCGACAGCCGAGCCTACACCTACCTGCCCGAGAGCATCGCCGCCTGTCCGCAGCGCGAGTCCATGGTGGCGCTGATGGAGCAGGCCGGATTCAGCTCGTGCAGCTTCCGCAGCTTCACCTTCGGAGCCTGCACCCTCTACACAGGCCTGCGCTGAGCCTCCGGACAGTTCCGGCAAACAGCGCGCACCATCCGTAATAATGTTTCGACTATGACAACCAACAACCGCAGATTATCGCATCTCTTGCTCCTTGGCGCCCTTGCAGTATCGACAACGGCGGCAGGTCAGGCCATGTACTTCGGGTCGGCGAGGGTAGCCGACAACAATAGCGCCGCCGAGGCGCCCGCCGACAGCGCAATCCGGGTTCTGCCCGCCGACAGCGTGATTCAGGTTCTGCCTGCCGACAGCGTGGCGACTGCCGCGGCCGAGGAACCCGTGCAGCTTCTCGCGTGGCCTCTGCTCACCGACTATGCCACGGTAGACGAATATATGGCCGCCACCGCGGCGCTGCCCTACGACACCGTCGTGAATCTTCAGCCGCTGCCCCGCACATTTTTTATGCCGGCAGTGTTCAGCAACTTCGAGTTCGACGAGCATATCGATCCCTTCGAGGCCGAGTACAGCGGCAATTCGGCCACACGCTGGATAGAGGGCGCGCAGGGCATGGCCCATCGTCTCGACCGCGTGAACCGCTATCTCTACTACCGGCGGCCGCAGGATGTGCCTTACAATATCAACCTCCTGCCCGAGGCTCCCAAGCGCTATACCGCTGTGGTGAATCCCGAGGATCACACCATCGAAATCATGGAGCTGCCCACTGCAGGGTCCGTGGCTCCGACAGTGGCGGTGGCGCCTGTTCAAAAGCGTCATTGGCTCAGCACCTTCAGCGCCTCGCTCCAGTTCTCGCAGGCTTATGTGTCGCCCAACTGGTACCAGGGCGGCAACAACAACCTAAACGCCCTTGCCAACATCTACTACAACGTCAAGCTCAACCAGGCCTATCATCCCAACCTGCTTTTCGAGACCACGGTGCAGTACAAACTCGGCATGAACAACGCCCCCGACGACTCCATCCATGCCTATAACATCAGCGACGACCTGTTCCAGCTGACCAGCACATTCGGTGTCAAGGCCGCCCGCAGGTGGTACTACTCGCTGTCGGTGCTCTTCAAGACCCAGCTTCTGCAGAGCTATAACAGCAATTCGGACGAGATGCGCTCGGCATTCCTCTCGCCCGGCGAGCTCAACATCGGTCTCGGTATGACCTACAACTACGAGAACGCGCCCAAGACGGTGAAGTTCGACGCTTCCATAGCGCCGCTGTCCTACAACCTCAAGACGTGTACCAACAGCCATATAAACCCCGAACTGTACGAAATCACCCCGGGCCGCAAGACCCGCCACAAGTTCGGTTCGAGCACGGAGCTCAAGTTCATGTGGAGGCTGGCGCGCAACATCACCTATACGAGCCGCCTGTTCGCTTTCACGGACTACAGCAACGCTTATGCCGACTGGGAGAATACCGTAGGCTTCGAAATCAACAAGTTCCTGACCACGCAGATTTACGTTCACGCCCGCTACGACTCGGCGACTCCCCGCTGCGACGACCCCGACTGGCATAAGCTGCAGATCAAGGAGATATTCTCTATTGGCTTCGCCTATAAGTTCAGCAGCATATGAAGCGCTGCGGGCTGATTGCCGTTGCCCTCGTGCTTGCCTTCGGCGCCGTTGCGGGCGAGCCTGCCGAAATCAGCAGCCTGGCCGCCGATGCGTCGGCCATGGCTCCTGAGGGTGTGTGGCGCATGCAGCCCGGAGGCGCGCTTTTCCGCGTCGAGGCCGGAACGTCGGCGGGACGCTATGAGGTCTTTGTCGTGGAGTCGCCTGACTTTTCGGTGGCTCCCGGTGCCCGCATGGGCTCCATGACGGCCATGGCCTCAGCCGGTGTCTACGACGCCGAGTTCGCCGAGAATCCCGGCGCTGCCGGTTCGCGGACGCATCATTTCATCATCGAGGTCGACGACGAGGCTGGCCGTATGAGCATGCGTCCCTACCGTGCGCGTGCCGGTGTGTCGTTCCGCCGCTGGCTGTCCTATCTTTTCCGTGTGGGCATCGTCGATTCTGACCGACCTGACGGTCATGACGGAGCGGTGCGTATTTCTCCGTCGCCTTCGGGACCTGTCGTGCTATGAAAACACCGGTGATTATATGTCTTTGCGTGTTGCTCGGAGCGCTTGCCGTATCGGCCGAGCGCACCATCCGCGGGCGGCTTCGCCCCGTGGCGGAAGCGCTTGCGCCCGACAGTGTCTCCGTTCCCGCCTGTGCCGTGCTCCGCGGCGACAGCGTGGCCCTCGATGTGCGCGGCTACGACAAGCCGCTGCGCTCGGCTCGCGAGACTTTCTTTGTCATCAACAATGACAGTGTACGGAATGTGGAAGCCATGTGGGTGACAATCACTTACTTCGATATGGAAAACCGTATGCTGCACCGCCGTTCCGAACGGGTGGCCGAGCCGGTTCCGGCGGCTGAGACGCGTCGCGTCAGCCTGCGCTCGTGGGATATGCAGCGCGCGTTCTACTATCATCTGTCCGAGCCTCCGGCACGTTCTGCCGGTACTCCCTACCGCGTGGCTGTCGCCGTGGACAGCGTTCTGGTGAACCCTGCGATGTAGATTCCTCCTGCGCGGAGTCTCCTTTTTTGAATCTATGAACAAAAGAGCGCCCCGGCCTGATTGGTCGGGGCGCTGTGGGTTGCGTTGGATGTTTTCCTCTCACTGTCAGTTGTCTGACGGGGTGCCGCTTTCGTTTTCGGTAATGAGCGTGTCGGCGAAATTCTGTCCCTGCGC
>JAIDUY010000332.1:2919-7207 GCA_029059965.1 Muribaculaceae bacterium | reverse complement strand
ACAACCATCTCGGTGCCCATCAGGCCGCCGGCGGGGTCCTCGTCATACTTGAGCAGGTCGATGATGTCGCCGGCCTGCTCGACGTCGTCGATGTGCGAGAGGATTTCGTCGCGTTCGTCCTCGTCGAGCTGCTGGATTAGGTCGACGGCGTCGTCAGTGTCGAGGTGGTCGATCTGCTTGGCGATTTCCTCGGCGGGCATCTCGGAGAGGAGCTTGAGGCGGTCGTCCTCGTCGAGCTCCATGAGCACGTCGGCGGCCTTCTCCTCGTCGAGCAGACGGAAGAGGAATTCGGCCTGTTCGAGGTTGAGCTCCTGGTAGAGCTCGGCGATGTCGGCGGGGTGGAGGGTGGCAAGTTCCTGGCGTGCCTGTCCTTCGTCGTGCTCCTCGATTATGTGGCTGATATGGCGGAGATAGTCTTCGGTGAACTCTTTCATGTGTCTGATGCTGTTTAGGCTTGTTTACGCAGTCCGGCCACGGCGTCGGTGAGCTCGACGAACTGCGCTACTGTCAGCTGTTCGGGCCGCATCTGCGCCAGCGGATGTCCGTCGATAGTGGCTCCCGGGGGCAGGAGCGGGCGCACGGAGTTGCGGATGGTCTTGCGCCGCTGGCCGAAGGCGGTCTTGACGACGGTGCGGAAGAGTGCCGCGTCGCAGCCGAGGTCGGTGACGCCGTTGCGCGTCAGGCGCACGACGCCGCTCTTGACCTTGGGCGGCGGGTTGAACACGTTCTCGTCGACGGTGAACAGATACTCGACGTCGTACCACGCCTGGAGCAGTACGCTGAGGATTCCGCGGGCCTTGGTGCCGGGAGGAGCCGCCAGGCGCTCGGCGACCTCGCGCTGGAGCATGCCCGAGCAGCACACCACGCGGTCCTTCCAGTCGAGTATGCGGAAGAATATCTGCGACGATATGTTGTAGGGATAGTTGCCTATGACGGTGAAGGGGCCGTCGCCGGGGAAGAGCTCGGTGTCGGCCATGCGCAGGAAATCGCCCTCGACTATGCGGGGCTGCGGGTCGGGGAGCTCGGCGCGGAGGTAGGCGATGCTCTCGCGGTCGATTTCGGCCACGGTGACGAGGTCGGCGGGGTGCGACTCCAGCAGGAAGCGCGTCAGCACACCCATGCCGGGGCCGACCTCGAGGACGGGAATTGCCGTGTAGTCGTCGAGGGTGGCGGCGATGCGGCGGGCGATGCCGAGGTCGCGCAGGAAGTGCTGCCCGAGGGCTTTCTTGGGTTTGACGTTCTGCGTCATTGTGCTACGATGGCGCGGATGCGCGCGGGGATGTCGGTGTTGTCGGTGAATCCGGCGAAGCGCTCGGCTCCGCAGCCCATGGCGTAGACGGGCACGGGATTGGCGCTGTGGCCGGTGGTGGTGAAGCCGAAGCCGGCGGCTGTATTGAAGATGCGGAACACTTCGACGGCGAAGGCATTGAAACTTGCGTAGAGTGTTTCCTGGTCGGCGCTGTTGCGCATGCCGAAGGTGCTGTCGAACATGGAGCGCAGCGATGCCTCGTCGGCCTCGCTGACGGGCACGGTGGTGAAGAGGCCGAGCTTACCGCCGAGGAGCTCCTTCATGTCGTCCCATGTGTAGTTCATGCGCGAATTGAGCAGGCTCTTGCAGTAGTCGTTGAATTCCTCCTTGGATATGCGCTGGCTGTCGATGTACTTCAGGCCTGTTCTGGCATTGTTGAGCAGGCTCATGCCGCCGGTGTCGTGGTCGGCGGTGACGATGATGAGGGTTTCGTCGGGGTGGGCGCGGTAGAAGTCGACGGCCACGGCCAGCGCCTGATTGAAGTTGAGGATTTCCTTTACGGCTGCGCCGCCGTCGTTAGCGTGGAGGGCATGGTCGATGTTGCCGCCCTCGACCATCATGAAGAAGCGGTCGGGACTTGTGCGCTCGAGCTGCGTCAGGCAGGCTTCGGCCATCTGCGGCAGGCTGAGGACTCCGGCGATGGAGTCGATTGTGTAGCCGATGTTCCAGTTCTTGGAGCCCTCGGGGTTGAGAAGCAGCACACGGTCGGCGCTCATTCCGGCGATGGCCTCGGGGCCGCGGAGAACCTGCACGCCGTTGGCGGCCATACGTTCCATTACGTCTGTGGGCTGTCCGTCCTGCATGTCGCCCTTGAGGCCGGCGCCGCCGACGAACTGGTAGCCGCATGCGGCCATCTCGCAGTCGATGGTGTAGTACATCTTGCGGCTGGGGACGTGGGTGTAGAACGCACCGGGAGTGGCATCGTCGGGATAGACGCTCGTGGCGAGGCCTACGCCCCAGCCGTCGGCGAAGAGTTCCTGTGCCACGGAGCCTACGGAAACGCTGTCGCGAGTCACACCGAGCATGCCGTTGTTGGTCTTGTGGCCTGTGGCGAGGGCGGTTCCGGCGGCGGCGGAGTCGGTGACGGGCGAAGAGGCCGAGTAGGTGGTGAGCCATCCCACGGAGGGGAATGTGTTCATCAGCAGAGGCTCGCTGTTGCCAAGCACCTGACGGTTATAGGTTTCGGCGGCGTTGACGGGCGCGAGTCCCATGCCGTCGCCTATGTAGTAGAATATGTACTTGGGAGTCTGCGCCGCAGCCGAGGCCGTGGCGGCCAGGAGGATGGCTGATGCGAGTAGGGCTTTGAATTTCATCTTTTCCGTGTTGGTATGTCGTTTTGTTTGTATTCGTGTGCGAGTATTTCGTCGGCAATATGCCTGTCGTTGGACAGGCGCGGCACCTTGCGCTGCCCGCCGAGCTTGCCTGTGCGTGCGAGCCATCGGTCGAAGGAGCCTGCCGGCAGCGACACTATCTCGGGGCCGTCGAGGAAGATGGTTCCGGCGCGCTTGGCCTGATAGTCGGAGTTGAGGGCGCACAGCCGGCGGTCGAGTTCGGCGGCGAAGGCATCTGTGCCGCCCTGCGGCTCGGACGCCCACTCGACGAGCCACTGGTGGCGTCCGCGGCGATGGGCGTCGGTGTAGACCGGAGCCACGGTGTAGTCGGCAACGGCAGCGGCGGTGGCGGCGCAGGTCTCGGCGATGGCCGTGTCGGTGTTGTGCACCATGAGCTCCTCGCCAAAGGCGTTGATGAAGCATTTGGTGCGTCCGGCCACGGTGATGCGCAGTGGCTCGACCGACTCGACGCGGACGGTGTCGCCGATGGCGTAGCGCCAAAGGCCGTTGCAGCTCGTGATGGCCAGGGCGTAGACCTGTCCCGGCTCCACTTTCCATGCCGGCAGTGCCTCGGGATGCGGGTCGCCGTCGCTGTCGACGGGCAGAAACTCGAAAAAGACGCCGTTGTCGGCCAGCAGCCTCATGCCCTTGCCGTCGATGGTGTCGGCGCAGGCGAAGAAGCCTTCGGAGGCGTTGTAGGTCTCCAGATAGCGCATCTTGGCGGGGTCGGTGATGGCGCGGTACTGCTCGCGGTAGGGTCCGAAGGCTATGCCGCCGTGGAAGAATACTTCAAGATTAGGCCAGACGTCGTGAATCGTGTCGGCACCGGCCTTTGCCATGACGGCGCGGAGCACGGTGAGGAACCACGAGGGCACGCCCGATATGTTGGTGATGTCCTGACCGATGGCGGCATCGACAAGGGCGGGGAGTTTCTCGCTCCAGTCGGACATGAGGGCCACACGGCGCGAGGGCACGCGGTAGAACTCGGCCACGGCGGGGATGCGGTCGATGAGCGTGGCCGAAAGGTCGCCGACGCGGACGCCGTGGGGCAGTCCGCCGAGCTCGTTGGCGAAGCTGCCGCCGAGGATGAAGCTGCGACCGCCGAAGAGGCGGCTTTCGGGATAGAGGGCAAGGTAGTTGGCCACTACGTCGCGTGTGCCGGCGTAGTGGTTGCGGCGCAGGCCTTCCTCGGTGACGGGGATGTACTTGCTCTTGCCGCCTGAGGTGCCGCTGCTCTGGGCGAAATTGCGCGTCAGGCCGGGCCACAGAACGTCGCGCTCGCCATGCACCATGCGCTCGACCTCGGGACGGATGTCCTCGTAGGCCACCACAGGCACGCGGGCCGCAAAGTTCTCGTAGCCGCCCAGGAAGCGGAAGCCGTAGCGGCGGCCGACGACAGTGTCGGCCGCACGCGACAGCAGTCGCTCGAGCACGCGGCGCTGCGTGCGCTCCATCCCGTCGGGGTCGGCCCAGCGGGATGCAGCGTTCACACGCGCGCGCATGAAAATGCGGGCTATTTCGGTCAGATTTATCATCGGCTCCGCAAAGGTACGCAAAATTTTTGTTTGTGCGGGGCCCCCGGTGCCGCTTTAGCGCTGTTTTAGCGAGCTATCTTGAAAGCCTTGCCGGCGCAGCGGACGATGTAGAG
>JAIDUY010000332.1:0-2909 GCA_029059965.1 Muribaculaceae bacterium | reverse complement strand
CCGATGTAGAGGCCCGCGCCGAGGGTGCCGATGTCGGTGGCCCGGGCGGTGCCGGATGCCACGCGGGCTCCCGTGAGCGAGTATACCTCGACCGGAGAGGAGGCGGTGACGCCGTCGACGGTCAGAGTCGTGCCACTGCGGCGCAGGGAGGGAAGGGCCGTGGCCGAGGGGGCGCCGATGCCGCTCATACGGTTGTAGAGGCGGTAGGCGGCCATGCCGTTGGCAGGGCAGTACTGGTAGATTGTGTATTCGTCGTGGCTGACCTGCTCGGCGATGAGCCAGTTGAAGGTTGAGTAGTTGCCGCCGTCCTCGTAGCCGAGTGTGCCGATGGGCTCGACGTTGGCGATCACCTCCTCGCGGGAGTGGTTGCGTACGGTGAAGCCGCCCTTGTAGTTGGCGCCGGAGTTGTGGATGAAAATCAGGTTGTTGTTGATGTTGGCGAAGGCGGCGCCGCCGGTAGAGTTGCGGTTGGGCTGGGTGGTGTTGGCGCCGCCGGTGGCGAAGTCGTCGCTGCGGTCGCCGCGGTAATAATATATGCCCTGGTTGCGCACCTGGTAGTACCAGTTGCGGTCGCTGTTCTCGGTGGGGATGACATAGCCTGCCGCCGAGCCTGCTATCTCGAGAGTGCCCGACTGTGTGGCGGCTGTGACTTCGCCGCCGGCCATGGCCACTACGTTGACGCCGTTGCGGTCGCGGGGGAAGAGGTAGATGTGTCCGCCCTCGCCGAGGACGTCGCCGGAGGCGTTGATGAAGTTTGTCTGTCCGGCAAGGGGCATCTCGGTCTCGACGCGGATGGCCTCGGCGGGATGCTCGGGGCTGGTTCCTGCGGGATAGATGAGGAAGCTGTGCGAGTTGGCGGTGAGCTTGTCGTCGCGCACGATGATGTTGCCGGCAAAGTCGCGGCAGCATCCCCAGCCCGAGCCGCCGGGCAGCGAGCCTATGCACTCGCCCTGGCGGAAGACGTAGAGGAGGCCGTCGGCGCAGTCGTTGACGTAGAAGAGTCCGTTGACGGCGGTGCCCTGCTGGGCGTTGGTGCCGTCGATATGCTGCGGGGCGTCGCCGGTGGTGGTGGAGCGTATCCACAGGCGCTCGAACACGAGGTCGACGTCGCCGGGAGGTGTCACGGGTTCGTCGGGCACGACATCGGGCAGGGTGGACGCGTCGAGACGGTCGGTAGTGATGAAGTCACAACCCCATCCGGCGTACTTGCGGTATCCGGCGAGGTCGTTGGTGGTCCACATGTTCACCTTGAGTCCGGCGTTGTGGTAGCGCTGCACTGTGGCGCCGTCGAAGTATCCGGCCTGGATGTCGGCGTCGATGCCGTTGGTGACGCACCAGTCGAAGTGGTTGGCCCAGTATTCGCCGGTGAGGAACTGCAGCTCGATGTCGGGGTAGCGCTGGCGTATGTACTCGAGGCAGGGCTTCATGGAAGTCATGATGATGCAGCGGTTGCGGAAGCCGTGTTGCTCGAGGGTCTGTATGAGCAGGGGTATGTTCGAGGTGTCGTTGTTGTTGACGCCGGTGGCCCATTTGAGCTCGATGAGGGGCTTGATGCCGAGCTCGTCGCAAAGGGTGAGCCATTCGGGGAGCGACATGAGGTGTCCGGTGTATGTCACGCCGTTACGCTTCTGTGTGAGGGTCTCGGCCTGAAGCTGAGCCAGTGTTGACGAGGCGATTGTGAGCGAACCGCCCAGGCGCTTGGTGTCGTCGTCGTGGCTGAGGATGAACTGACGGTCGCCGGTGACCTTGATATCGGACTCGACGTATTCGTAACCGAGTTCGGCACCGCGGCGGAAGGCCTCCTCGGTGCTCTCTACGCCGTAGCCGCTGCCGCGGTGTCCGACGAGAACGGGTTTTGCCTGCGCCGCAAGGGTGGCGGTCATGGCAAGTGCAATGAGTAGAATGTGTTTCATGGTATTGAATTGTGTACTTTGCAAAAATATACATTTTTCGTCCTCGCGCCAAAAAAAATTGCTGCCCCAAAAAATAATTCCTAATTTTGCAAAAATACACAATTCAACCTCATATCCCATGAAAACCGCTATTGCACTGCTGTGCTCGCTGGCTTCGTTCAGCGCTGCCGCTTCGGGCACCATCGTGCTGCAAGGCACGGAATTCCAAGCCGACACCGTCGCCCACTACTATATCGGCCCGGGCATCACCCACACCCATCTGTCGCTGTCCACCCCCACACGCATGGTACAGGTCTTCGCGGCTACTCTCGACAGGAACGACCCGTCGTACACCGAGGCCGCCAAGCCTCGCATAGTCATCGGCAAGGACCAGTGCCGCATCGCCGAGACTGTGAGCAGCATGGGCACGCGAAGCACCACCGCCGAACGTCAGTACCTGACGGGCATCAACGGCGACTTCTTCATCACCTCGTCCTTCGCGGGACAGCATGAATTCGGCAACGCCATCCTCGGCTATCCCAACATGAGCTGCGTAATCGACGGCAAGATAGCCGCTCCCGACATGATAGACATTGCCAGCCGCGAGAACGCCCTGATCATAGGCCGCGACGGCGACATGTGGATCGACGCCACCGACCTGACCTACAAGCTGCTCAACAACGACGGCAGCGTGCAGGTGAAGGCCACGGCGGTGAACTATCCACGCCGCGCAGGCGAGCTGATGGTCTATAATTCCTACATCGGCGCCACCACAGGCACCACCGGAGGGCGCGAGATTGCCCTGCGTCCCGCCGATGGAACCACATGGAAGGTGAATGCCACCACCAAGTTCATCGTGGACGGCACATGGCAGAGCGGCGGCAACATGGCCGTGCCCGCCGACGGCATCGTGATTTCCTGCGGCGACGACTACCACAACGAATTTATCGACGGTCTCGCCGAGGGTGACGTCGTCAAGCGCAAAATCCTCCTGTCGCTGCCGGCATTCGACAAAAT
>JAIDUY010000331.1 GCA_029059965.1 Muribaculaceae bacterium | reverse complement strand
GCCCGGCGTAATTTACCGTCAGCCCGTCAAGCAGCACCTCCAGACCGGCATCAAGGCCATCGACGCCATGGTGCCCATCGGCCGCGGCCAGCGCGAGCTCATCATCGGCGACCGCCAGATCGGCAAGACCGCCATCGCCATCGACACCATCATCAACCAGCGCAAGGGATACGAAGAAGGCAAACCTGTCTACTGCATCTATGTGGCCATCGGCCAGAAAGCATCGTCTGTGGCCGCTCTGGTCGAGACCCTGCGTCAGCACGGCGCCCTCGACTATACCGTAGTCGTTGCAGCCACCGCTTCCGAAAGCGCCGCCATGCGCTACTTCGCTCCCTTTGCGGGCGTTGCCATCGGCGAGTACTTCCGCGACACCGGCCGCGACGCACTCATCGTCTACGATGACCTCTCCAAGCAGGCTGTGGCCTACCGCGAGATGTCGCTCATCCTCAAGCGTCCTTCCGGCCGCGAGGCATATCCCGGCGATATCTTCTACCTCCACAGCCGTCTGCTCGAACGTGCCGCCAAGATTATCGACAATCAGAAGGTGGCCGAGGGCATGAACGACCTGCCCGCCGTACTCAAGCCCATGATGAAGGCCGGCGGCTCGCTCACCGCGCTCCCCATCATCGAGACCCAGGCCGGCGACGTATCGGCTTACATCCCGACCAACGTAATCTCCATCACCGACGGTCAGATATTCCTTGAGACAGCGCTCTTCAACCGCGGTATCCGTCCCGCCATCAACGTGGGTATCTCCGTGAGCCGTGTGGGCGGTTCCGCACAGATCAAGTCCATGAAGAAGGTGGCCGGTTCACTGAAAATCGACCAGGCAAAGTTCCGCGAGCTCGAATCCTTCACGAAGTTCGGCGGCGACATCGACCCCGTCACCGCCCGCGTCATCGACAAGGGCCGCAAGAACGAACGCCTCCTCATCCAGCCGCAGTATCATCCCATGCCCGTGGCCCGCGAAATCGCCATCATCTACTGTGGCGTGAACGGCCTGCTCGACAAGGTGCCCCTGGACAAGGTGGCCGAATTCGAAAAGCAGTTCATCCAGCTGCTCGAGGTCGGCTATCAGGACACCGTGCTCGACCCCCTGGCCAAAGGCGTTCTGGACGATAACGTGGCCGACAAACTCAAACAGGCAGCGCGCGACGTCGCCGGACGTTTCTAAATACAGTCGACTTTAGATGGCAACACTACGCGAACTGAAAGGCCGTATCGGCTCGGTGGCATCCTCCGAGAAGATTACCGGCGCCATGAAGATGATATCTTCGGCCAAGATGCACAAGGCCGAAGGTGTGCTCCGTCGCCTGTCGCCATACCGCGACTGCGTCCGCACCATCATCGCCTCCCTGCTCGGCTCCGACGCCCCCGTGACTTCGCCCCTGACCACCCCGCGCCAGCATACAGGACGTGTGGCCATCGTGGTCTTCGGCAGCGACGACGGTCTCTGCGGCGCCTACAACGTCAACATCTTCAAGGGTCTTCTTGCCAACATCGCCTCCCTGCGCGAAAAATACGGCGACGACACCGGCTTCGATGTCATCCCGGTAGGCAAGAAGATGACCAAGGCTGTCGTCAAGGTCATGGCCGCCGACTCCCGCATCAATGTGGTGACGGACATGAACGTCGACTCCAAGAGCGAAGGCAGCGAGGTCAAGGATATGGGCGCCACACTGACGCGGCGCTTCCTCGACGGCGAAATCGACGGCGTCGAACTCGTCTACATGCACTACATCACCGCAGGCAAGCAGCGCCTTGAGGCGGAGACCTTCCTCCCCGTCTCGGCCGAAAACCTCGCAGGCGAGACCGAAGGCGGCGGACGCCCCTATCTGTTCGAACCCGACGCCGCCACAATCTTCAGCACCGCACTGCCGATGTATCTGCTGGCCAAGCTGCAGGAAGCCTTCGCGATGAACAGAGCTTCCGAACAGGCCGCCCGCGTCATGGCAATGCAGAGCGCTAACGACAACGCACAGAAACTCCTCGAGCAGCTTCAGCTCGAATACAATAAACTCCGTCAGCAAGGCATCACAACTGAGCTGCTCGACATCGTCGGCGGCCAGGCCCGAGACTGACCTCTTCAATGCAATCAAAGTAAAATCAGTCATCAACCTTTGTAATGGGTAGTGTAAAAGAATACTTTTCGTCATTAGGTTCCGGCATTGCAAGCCTTGTCAAAGGCCTCGCTGTGACCGGCAAGGAATTCGTGACTCCCAAGATTACCGAGTGTTACCCCGAGAACCGCAACGAGCAGGTCGCTGCTCCCAGGTTCAGGGCCGAACTCCACTTCGTCTACAACGAAGACGGCACTCACCGCTGCATATGCTGCGGTAGCTGCGAGCGTGCATGTCCCAACGGAACCATCACCATCGAGTCTAAGATGGTAACTACGCCTGCGGGCACCAAGAAGAAAAAACTTGCAAAGTACTTCTACGACCTCGGAAGCTGCACATTCTGCCAGCTGTGCGTGACAAACTGTCCCACCGACGCCATCGCATTCGACAACGATTTCGAGCAGGCCGTCTTCACCCGCGACAAACTCGTCAAGCAGCTCAACAACCGTCCCGAGCCCGAAGAACCGGAGCCCACTCCCGAAGAGCTTGCTGCCGCTGCCGCCGAGCGCGAACGCAAGATTGCCGAGGCAAAGGCAAAGGCTGCCGCAGCCAAAGCAGCCAAGGAAGCCGCCGCTGCCGCCGAAAACAATACCAACGCAACTGACAACCAATAACCGCTATGGAGAATTTAGGTTCCATTATACTGTACTTCATCGTAGCTCTTGCGATGATTGTCTTCTCGGTGATGGCTGTGACGACCCGCAAAATCCTGCGTGCCGCCACCTACCTGCTCTTCACCCTCTTCGCCGCCGCAGTGGTCTACTTCATGCTTGACTACCAGTTCCTCGGCGCAGTGCAGATTGCCGTCTATGCCGGCGGTATCGTCGTCCTGTTCGTATTCGCAATCCTGCTCACAAGCCGCCCCGGCGACAATTCCGAACGTCTTACCTCCAAGAGCCGCCTGCTCGGCCTTGTGGCCTCGCTGCTTACATTCGCCGCAGTATGCTATGCGCTTGTATGCCGCGTCGGCATCGCCCTGGCTCCCAAACCCGAGATGGAGGCCCTGGACATGAACACTGTCGGAGAAACCCTCATGAACGCCGGCAAGGGCCAGTATCTGCTGCCCTTCGAAGCTGTCAGCGTACTGCTGCTGGCATGCATCATCGGTGGTGTTGTCGTAGCCCGCAAACGTTAATATGACTATGGAAATTACTGCTGTCTACTATCTGATTCCGGCGCTGGTCATGTTCGCCTGCGGTGTGTATGGCTTCATCACACGCAAGAACATGATTGCCATGCTCATATCCCTTGAGCTGATGCTGAACGCCGTCGACATCAATTTCGTTGTCTTCAACCGCTTCCTCTTCCCCGAAAGCTTCGAAGGCATGTTCTTCACTCTCTTCGCCATCGCCATCGCCGCCGCCGAGACGGCTCTCGCCATCGCGATAATAATCAACATCTACCGTTCGGTGAAGAACATCGACGTCCGTACTCTTAACGATATGAAGTTCTAAAACCATGGACATTACCATACCTATTCTTATCCTGGCAATTCCGCTGACGATGTTCCTCTTCTTAGGACTCGTCGGAATGAAGCTCAGCCACCGTACCGCAGGCATCCTCGGTTGCCTCGGCATGGGTACCGTGCTGATTCTGTCCTACTACACTGCGTTCAATTACTTCTTCAGCGAGAACCCGCTCTTCGTCACCGAAGGCGGCGAACGCCTCCAGTACCTCGTATTCAATCAGGAATGGCTCGCGTTTACGCCCGAACTCGTCATCAAGCTCGGCTTCCTGCTCGATCCCATCTCGGCCATGATGCTTGTGGTCATCACCACAATCTCGTTCATGGTGCACCTCTACAGTATGGGATACATGCGCGACCATCACGGCGTCTACGAACACGGCTTCCAGCGCTTCTACGCATTCCTGTCGCTGTTCAGCTTCTCGATGCTCGGTCTGGTTGTGGCAACCAACATCTTCCAGATGTATATCTTCTGGGAGCTCGTGGGTGCCTCGTCCTACCTCCTCATCGGTTTCTACTACACCAAGCCCTCGGCAGTGTCCGCCTCCAAGAAGGCGTTCATCGTGACACGCTTCGCCGACCTCGGCTTCCTCATCGGTATCCTCATCCTGAGCTACTACACCAAGACTTTCGACTTCATGACCCTGACCTCGGTCGCTACCGGGACTCCCGGCGTCTTCCACGTCGACCTCCAGTCGGCCGAAGCTGTGCGCAACATCTTCAACACAAGCGCGGCTCCCGTGTTCATGGGCGGTTCGGTGCTCACATGGGCCCTGGTGCTCATCTTCATGGGCGGTATGGGTAAGTCGGCCATGATGCCCCTGCACATCTGGCTGCCCGACGCCATGGAAGGTCCCACCCCTGTTTCGGCTCTCATCCACGCCGCAACCATGGTCGTTGCCGGTGTCTACCTCGTCGCCCGCCTCTTCCCCCTCTATCTGATGGAGGAAACCGCGCTGGTCATCGTCACCGTAGTCGG
>JAIDUY010000330.1 GCA_029059965.1 Muribaculaceae bacterium | reverse complement strand
GCATCGTATATGTCGCCTATGAATTTTGCACCTGTGTAGCCGGACACATATTCCATGTCCATTGCCGGAACCGACGCTCCCGTGTGGCGCGAAATCTGCTCGTTGAGCTTGCTGATTGTGTCAATCGAAGAGGCCAGCTGCGGGAAGCCCTGCAACTGCCGCAATATGTCGAGCGCCGAGTTGAGTGCGTCCAGACCATCCTCGTTCAGCGGAAGATGGGTGATGCTGAAATCGGGATCCTCATACTCATAGTATTTATTATCGCGGACCACAATCGGAGCATTATAGCCAAGACGGTCGCTGCGCATCAGCGCAAGGTCATTCTGGAATGTGCGGCGGCTTACGGGATTGCTGCGACCCTCGAATTCTGCAAGGGCGTCGGTGCAGGCATCGATAAGGTCGTTGATGGTCCACCTGCGATAATGGTTCTGCAGACATCTGTCGATGGTGGATATTCGGATAAGTGTGGCGCGATTCAGAGGCATTGCGGGTGTATTTAGAATTAGAAATGCAGAATTAATAAACTTATTTTGCAAAAATAGCAACTTTTTCGTTAGTGCGCAAATCAGTTGCGCACTCCCTTCTCAACTTTGTGGCGGAAAACATAATCATATGAACATAACAGGCAAATACACATCGGCTGAAATTTTCACCGACAATATCGAAGAGGCGGCTCTCGGCTGGCTCACCGAGCTCTGCGACCATCCCGCAATGGAAGGCATCCCCGTAGTGCAGATGCCCGATGTACATGCAGGGAATCTGTGCAATGTAGGCACTGCATATCCTCTGGGGATGTTTGTCAATCCCGACCATATCGGCGTTGATATAGGCTGCACCATCTCCATGCATCGGCTTTCGTGTGCAGTCGAAGCGGATGACTTTCCGCTTCTCGACCACCGCATTAGAGAGACTATCCCGACCGGTGCCGAAATCTGCGCCAAGAACTCTCTCAACGAAAAAGAATTATTCCGATTCCTGAACGCTCAATATCAAAAAGCCCGCTCTGCCGCACCCGACCTTGTCAACGAAGCTCCGCGCATCGACGCCCGTTTCATCACCGACTTTTGTCGGCGCGTCAAACTTCAGGAAGGCGTATTCTATAAGAGTATCGGCTCGATCGGCGGGGGCAACCACTTCATCGAGTACGGCGAGGATGCCGATTCCGGAGATGCCTGGCTGACCATTCACAGCGGGTCACGCAATCTCGGAGTAAAAGTGGCCGGCTTCTGGCACACAATCGCCCAAAACCCCAAGCGGGCCGGACATATCGGCTATCTATGGGGCGATTCCCTGCGGGGCTACATCTCGGATATGATTATCGTGCAGGCTTATAGCCTGTTCAATCATAAGATAATCAGCGACCGCATATTCGCGATTCTCAAAAAGCTGTGTAAGGCCAAATGCGTTGAGACAATCCTGACCACACATAATTACATTTCCGTAACCGACCAACAGCCTATGTTGCGAAAGGGAGCCATAGATGCCTCACAAGGCAGGAAGGTGGCCATACCGTTCAATATGCGCGATGGAATCGCCATCTGTATCGGAAGAGGCAACAGTCAGTGGCTCAATACGGCACCTCACGGGGCTGGACGCATTATGAGCCGAGCACGGGCTAAAAAGCAGATTTCGCAGGACGAATTTGAGCAGGCTATGTCCGGGGTGTATTCGTCATCTGTCTGTGAGGGAACCCTCGATGAATCGCCTATGGCATACAAGGACACAGATGAAATACTCGAGCTTATCAAACCCACGGTCGAGGTCATCTCAATAATCAAACCTAAACTCAATATCAAGGACAAGGGAAAATGAAACATTATATACAGATTACCGCCGGACGAGGCCCCGTGGAATGTGCCCGGGCCGTCACGCTCGTAGCGCGCGAACTGCTCGAAGCTTTGCCCTCATTGCATCTTACCGACTGCGAGCCTCACAATCAGGCCGAAGACTGCTATATGTCGATGACCTTTGCCACAGAGGACGAAATACCATCGGCCAGTGTCATCGAATGGCAAGGAACAGTGCTCTGGCGCTCCACCAAAAATCCGTACCGACCGGGCCACAAACGCAGCAACTGGTTTGTGGGGGTCAACTTTTTCGATGAAGTCGAACTGCCGGATATAGCTGAATCGGACATCGTTTACGAAACCTGCCGCTCCGGCGGCAAGGGCGGTCAGAATGTCAATAAAGTCGAAACGGCAGTAAGGGCACTACATGTTCCTACGGGCCTGTCCGTGAGATGTTCCGACGAACGGTCACAGTCGCAGAACAAATCCCGCGCCCGCGAAAGACTGCTGCTGAAACTACGCCGACAGAACGCTGATGCCAAAGCCGAATCGCGATGCCGGCAGTGGAGCAGGCACGACAGTCTCGAACGCGGCAACCCTGTCAAAAAATTCTCAGGACCATTATAAATACCCCAAAGCTGTATCGCCCTTTGATACAGCATCGCCATAAATTTGCATCGTGCAACAGAAACCAAAGCAAGCCATGAGAGAATCAGATATGCTGACAGTATTGACAGCCGACAATACCAGACAGAAGAATGCCGCCAGGAATGCCAGACCCAAAAGCATTCTGGAATCATTCGAGTACATAGTCGAACTCGCCGAAGACTCCAACCTCGACAAGGACTTTCTCGACAAGGCAGCTACACACATCAGATATGCCGCGCGTAAGCTGAAACTGACCGCCATGCAGGTCGTGCTGCTGGCGATGTTTGTCGATCGTAGCGAGGACTGCCGCATCATGATTTCGGAGATTGCGAAGTATGCCGGATGTCGCACCACCAAGATACTCCGCCTGTCCGATGATATCGACATCCTCGAATCCAGGCACTACCTTCGTGCGTCACGCAGCCGTAAATCGCTGAGTTATCGTGTTCCGGCGGATGTCCTGAAATCGCTTCGCAAGAATCAGCCATACGTCTACGAGGCCGAACCCGTGCCTGATACCCAGACCTTCTTCGACAGATTCGACCGACTGATGGACGAGAAGGACGACGACGAACAGACCCACGAATCGCTGGTAGCGCAGACCAAGGACATGCTCGAGGAAATCCGTGGCACCGTCTTTGCGACAGAGCTGCGGCGTTGCGGCTTCGGCGACGAAGACACTCTGCTGTTTGTCTATATGGCTCATCTGTTCGTGGAGAATAACGATGACAATATCGGATTTCACGATATTGACAATATCTTCGACGATGAGATGCCCGGCTGGGTGAAAAGGGAATTCCGCTCCCGCGACTCCGAGCTCTTCGTCAAGGGGCTTATCGAAAATGTCAATGAGGACGGCATGGCCCGATCGGATGCCTTCAAACTGACAGACAAAGCTAAAGAAGAGCTGCTCGGCGAACTCAACCTCAACAGCGTAGGACGCTCGGACAAGGGTTTGGTCAAAGCTGACAGTCTGGCCGAAAAGACCCTGATATACAATGCCTCCGAGCGCGAACAGATCAACGAGCTATCGTCCATTCTTTCCGAAGAGCGATTCGATGAGGTTCAGAACCGTCTCCGTTCCGCAGGCATGAGACCCGGATTCTGCTGCATGTTCTACGGCACTCCCGGCACCGGTAAGACAGAAACAGTCTATCAGATAGCGCGCCGGACCGGACGCGACATCATGCGCGTGGATGTCGACAAGATAAAAAGTTGCTGGGTCGGTGAAAGCGAGAAGAACATCAAGGCAGTCTTCGACCGCTACCGAAACATCTGCAAAAACTCCGCATTCGCGCCTATCCTTCTTTTCAACGAGGCTGATGCCGTGTTGGGTGTCAGAATGGAAGGCGCCTCAAGAGCCGTCGACAAGATGGAAAACTCCATACAGAACATAATCCTCCAGGAAATGGAAAGCCTCGAAGGCATTATGATAGCCACGACCAACCTTGACAAGGCATTCGAGCGCCGCTTCCTCTACAAGATACGATTCGACAAACCGTCCGTAGAATCTCGCGCCAAAATCTGGCAAGCCATGCTTCCCGGCCTTACCGAACAGGATGCGCAGACCCTCGCAGCCCGGTTCGACCTTTCCGGCGGCGAAATCGAGAACATCGTCCGCAAGCATTCGGTCAATGCAATCCTGTCCGGCAACGATAACATAGATATCCGGGAGATAATTGCCTCCTGCAATCGGGAGAGAATATCCCGCAGCTCACGCCCGGTAATCGGATTCTGACAAATAGCCATCCGAAACGGCATTTTTTTGCCGGGGACTGCTTGTCGGGTCGGAAATTCTTTGCAACTTTGCACTCCGAAATTCTAAGGTAAAATACAGACATGATATTGCAATTCGGGCTGATACTTGCATTTCTCGCCTTGGGTGAACTTGTAGTATGGCTTACGGGCATTCCGGTTCCGTCGAGCATTTTAGGAATGCTACTTCTGACATTCTCGCTGCACAAAGGCATAGTTAAACCTCGCCATGTGGAGAAACTGTCGAATTTTCTTGTCCACAATTTAGGCTTTTTCTTCGTTCCGGCGGGCGTCGGTCTGATGAATTGTCTCGGACTCATTTCGGAGCAGTGGCTTCCGATAGTGGTGTCGGCCACCGGCAGCACTGTCGTTATTATCGCCGTCACCGGCTGGGTGCATAAGCTTGTGCGCAAGTCGGTGTCGGGCCGGCATCGTGCCAAGGAAATACTGAAAGAGGATATTGACTGACTATTGAATCGATTATGGAATTTCTTACGAATCAGTTCTTTCTCATCGCAGTAACGTTCCTGTTCTATATCGGCTCCCTAATACTGCAACGTAAGACGGGGCTGACGCTTCTCAATCCGATACTGCTTTCGATTGCATCTCTGATTACATTTCTCACCGTCTGCGACATAGACTACGATACGTATAAGTCAGGAGGGGAGTATATAGACTTCTGGCTCAAGCCGGCTGTTGTGGCGCTGGGACTTCCGTTGTACCGACAGCTGTCCACAATCAAGAAACAGCTGCTTCCCCTGCTGATTTCGGAACTTGCGGGATGTGTCGCCGGAATCGTTTCGGTGGTGGTGATTGCCAAAGTGCTCGGAGCCTCGCACGAAGTGATAATGTCGCTGGCTCCCAAGGCCGTGACAACCCCCATTGCAATGGAGATATCCGGCGCTGTGGGCGGCATACCGTCGCTGACCGCCGCGGTTGTGGTGTGCACGGGCATCTTTGGCGGTATCTCGGGTTTCAAGATTGCCAAGCTCAGCCGCATCAAGAGTCCCATAGCCGAGGGCCTGTCGCTAGGTACGGCCGCCCATGCCGTGGGCCCGTCGGCGGCTATGGAGCAGAGCGACCGCTATGGCGCATTCTCGTCCTTGGGTCTGACTCTGAACGGACTCATGACGGCGCTGTTGGCTCCGATAATACTGCATCTCATCGGAGTCTGCTGACTGCCGCAGCATCAGAGACTTGCATCAGAGACTTATGGTGACGGAGTTGCCGTCGTAGTTCAGCGTCGCGCCCTCGGACAGGAAGGCGTTGCCTGCGGGGTGCTCCGTATCGACCAGAACCACATTGAAAGTCCGGTTCTCCTTCATGCCGTCGAAACGTCCCCTACGGTCGCCGATGGTCAGGGTACGCGCCGTGTCGTCGTAGGTCATGGGAATGACGGAATACTCGCCTTTCTCGTAGTCGTAGTTCGTCCCCTCGTCCTCGTAGAGCTTGAACTCGCCGTCCCGCCCGGCATAGACAAGAACGGTAACAGGCTCGTCCGACTCCTGGGAGGCATACTGAATCTCACCGCCCATGGGGATGATGGAGCCTGAACGGACATACAGAGGTATGCGCTCATACGGAGCGTCCACACTAAGGGCCTGACCGCCGCCGACAGCTTCGCCGGTATGGAAGTCGTACCAGATATCGCCTTCGGGGAAATATATGTTACGGCTGCGTGCGCCGTATTCATAGACCGGGGCGACGAGGAAAGCGGGGCCGAACATGTACTGGTCCTTGATGCCGCGGGTATTGATATCTTCGGTGAAATCCATTACCATGGGGCGCATGATGGTGTAGTCGTCGAAATAAGTCATTCCGGCGAGCGAGTAGATGTAGGGCATCAGACGGTAGCGCAGCTTGGTGTATTCTACTATCGACCTGTAGGCGGGATGGTCTTCGGGCGCTATGTTATATACCTCGCGGAAAGGCC
>JAIDUY010000033.1 GCA_029059965.1 Muribaculaceae bacterium | reverse complement strand
GGCTACCCTGGGCTATAAGATCGTGTCGGGCGGTACCGACAACCACTGCATTCTCGTCGACCTGCGCACCAAGTTCCCGGAACTCACAGGCAAGGTGGCCGAACGAGTTCTGGTCGAAGCCGACATCACCGCCAACAAGAACATGGTGCCCTTCGACAGCCGCTCGCCCTTCCTGACCTCCGGCATCCGCCTGGGCACACCCGCCATCACCACCCGCGGCCTGACACCCGACATGATGGGCACCATCGTCGAGATGATCGACAAGGTTCTCTCCAATGCCGACAAGCCCGAAGTAATCGCTTCGGTACGAGCCGAGGTGAACCGCATGATGTCCGACCGTCCCATTTTTGCATGGTAAGCGAACAGAATCCACAGATTGGTATCGTCGTAGTGGCTGCCGGCTCAGGCACCCGCTACGGCGATACTCTTCCCAAGCAGTTCGTCAGCCTGTGCGGACAGCCCGTTCTGTGCCATTGCATCGAGGCATTCCGTGCGGCTCTTCCGGAGGCGCATATCGTCCTTGTCCTGTCCGAAGACGGGCGGCGCCTGTGGACGGATTTATGTAAAGCCTCCGGCTTCGAATCGCCCGAGCTTGCAATCGGCGGTGCCTCCAGAGGAGAGTCGGTCAAGGCCGGACTCGACGCCCTGACGCGCGCCGGACTTGCCGGCGAAGCTCCCGTACTTATACATGACGGCGCGCGCCCGCTGCTGTCGCAGGAACTTATTATGCGCATCGTCGAGGCCATGACTCAGGGCGCCGACGGAGCCGTGCCCTCGCTCGACATGTCCGACTCTATGGTCGAGCTCGACGACAAAGGCGGCTTCACGCCCGTGTCACGCACACGTTTCCGAACGGTGCAGACTCCGCAGGCTTTCCGTCTCGGCGCCATACTCGACGCCTACTCCGGAGACAGCAGCTTCGGATTCACCGACGACCTGTCGCTGATGCGCGCCGCCGGATTCGACAATCTGGTTCTGGTCGAAGGCCAGCGGGACAACATCAAGATAACACACCCGTCCGACCTCGCGACGGCCACGGCACTGCTGGCTCAACGCAAGGCAAAACAGTAAGACATGCTCTCGCTGCGCAACTACGACATCAAATTCGTAAAAGGCATAGGCCCCCAGCGTGCCGAGCTGCTCACATCCGAGCTCGGCATCAGGACGGCCTACGACCTGTTGCGCCACTATCCGACGGCCTATATTGACCGCTCCAAAATACACAGCATCCGAAGCCTGCACGGTGCGGGCGAGGAAATGCCCTCGGTTCAGGTTCGAGGGCGTTTCGTGTCGTTCAACACCCTCGGCGAGGGCGCCCGCATGCGCCTTGTCGGCCTGTTCACCGACGGCACGGCCACCCTCGAGTGCGTGTGGTTCAAGGGTATACGCTTCATACGCCAGCGGCTGCGCACCGGCAACGAGTACATCGTTTTCGGCAAGCCGACGATGTTCAACCACACCCTGCAGATGTCGCACCCCGATGTCGACACCCCCGAGAGCGTCGGCGCGGCACAGGGCGCCCACGGCGTCTATCCGCTGACCGAGCGACTCAGACAGAGGAATCTGAATTCCAAGGTTCTGCATTCGGCCATACGCCTCTTCCTCGACTCACGCGCCCATATCGCGGAGACCCTCCCGCAGTCCGTCATCGAGTCGGAAGGCCTCATGGACCTTGATTCGGCAATACGCAACATACACATCCCGCGGACGCCCGAACTGCTCGCCAAGGCACGCGCAAGGCTGAAATTCGAGGAGCTGTTTTACATACAGACCGACACCCTGATGCGCGCTCGGCGCCGAAAAGGCGAGACTGCGGGCTACATCATGCCGCATATAGGCCGATGGTTCAACGACTTCTATTCGCAATGCCTGCCCTTCGAGCTGACCGGAGCGCAGAAGAGGGTTATGAAAGAAATACGCGCCGACCTCCTCGGCGGACGGCAGATGAACCGCCTCGTCCAGGGCGATGTAGGCAGCGGCAAAACCATGGTCGCACTCATGGCCATGCTCCTTGCCGTCGACAACGGCTATCAGGCCTGCCTGATGGCTCCTACCGAAATCCTCGCCACACAGCACTTCGAGACCATATCCTCGCTCACCGCCC
Organism: Muribaculaceae bacterium; assembly: GCA_029059965.1. GTDB lineage: Bacteria > Bacteroidota > Bacteroidia > Bacteroidales > Muribaculaceae > CAG-873. The sequence continues at coordinate 1,689 of JAIDUY010000033.1, read as the reverse complement.
GCATAGGCCTCAATGTACGCCTGCTTACGGGAAGCACCAAGGCAAAGGACAGGCGACTGATAGCGGAACAGCTCGAAGACGGCTCGCTGCATATACTCATTGGCACACACGCTCTTATAGAGGACAAGGTCGTGTTCCACCGTCTCGGCTTCGCCGTCATCGACGAGCAGCACCGCTTCGGCGTCGCCCAGCGCGCCAAGCTGTGGGCCAAGAGCGAGGTGCCTCCGCACATACTCGTAATGACGGCCACGCCCATCCCACGCACGCTCGCCATGACGGTCTACGGCGACCTCGACGTATCGGTAATCGACGAGCTGCCGCCCGGCCGCAAGCCGGTCGAGACTGTGCTGCGCTACGAGGAGCAGCGCACGGCAGTGCTGCGCGGCGCCGCCGAGCAGATACGGCTCGGGCATCAGGTCTACATCGTCTGCCCGCTCATCGACGAGAACGACAAGCTCGAACTCAAGAGCCTCGCCGAAGGTTATGAACAGATATGTCAGACTTTCAAGGATGTGCGAGTGGCTTTCGTACACGGCCGCATGAAGCCCGCCGAGAAAGACTACCAGATGAACCTCTTTGCTTCGGGCGAGGCCAAAATCCTGGTTGCCACCACAGTCATAGAAGTAGGCGTGAATGTCCCCAACGCCACGACAATGATAATCGAGAACGCCGAACGGTTCGGCCTGTCGCAGCTGCACCAGCTGCGCGGGCGCGTTGGCCGCGGAGCCGACCGCAGTTTCTGCGTGCTCATGTCCAAACATCAGATTTCCAAGGACACACGCAAGCGCCTCGAAGTGATGACCTCCACCACCGACGGTTTCATCATAGCCGAGGCCGACATGGAGATGCGCGGACCCGGCGATATCGAGGGCACCATGCAGAGCGGCCTCCCCTTCGACCTGAAGATAGCCAACCTCGCCTCCGACGGACTTATAATAGCCCGGGCACGTGCCGCAGCCGAACGCCTGCTCGACGACGACCCGGATCTGACAAAACCAGCCAACAGGCAATTCGCCACCGCACTCGCGCAAGCCGCGAAAAGAAATGCCGACTGGAGCATGATTTCTTAGCTGCGGCTCAATATATCAGAGTTCTGTCCGTTAGAATATATAATATGCATGCAATGAAATTCAAGACTTCCATATTGGGCTTGCTACTGCTGTCGGTGCTACTTACGGGCTGCGGCGGCGCCAAGCTGTCCACGGCCAACGAACAGATGGCGCGCGGCGAGTTCTTCGACGCGTCCAAGACCTACCGCAAGGTCTACAACAAACTCACCAAGCGCGAAGAGCGTCCGCTGCGCGGCGAGGTAGCCTTCAAGATGGGCGAGTGTCACCGCCGCCTCAACCAGTACGCCCGTGCCGCCGCGGCATACCAGAACGCCGCCCGCTACGGCTACCCCGACTCGACACTTTACCTCTATCTGGCCCAGATGCAGCAGGCATCGGGCAACTATAACGGCGCCATAGCCAGCTACAACGAGTACCTGAACTGGCACCCGGACGACCGGCTTGCCGAAAACGGCCTTAGCGGCGCCCGCACGGCTCAGGCCAAGTCGGGAGCGACGCGCTACGTAGTGAAGAACGCCAAGCTCTTCAACTCGCGCCGCAGCGACTACGCCCCCATGTACCTCGACCGCTCGCTCGACCAGCTCTATTTCACCACCACGGCCGAGAAAGTCACAGGCGA
>JAIDUY010000329.1 GCA_029059965.1 Muribaculaceae bacterium | reverse complement strand
TCCTGGCCGACGAATTCAACCCCTCGCTCAACCGCCACATCCTGTCGTCGCTCATTTCGTCGATGATATACCAGAACCTGGTCTTCGTCTTCAAGCGGCTCGGAACCACCGTCAGCGAGACCGCCCCGAGCCGGCGCACCACCTACGTGCGCGAGTTCCTCAAGCTCGTCCACCTCAACTTCACTCGCGAGCGCTCCGTGCTCTTCTACGCCGGCAAGTTGTGCATATCGCCCAAGTACCTCTCCATCCTTGTCAAGGAAAGCACCGGAAAGAGCGCCGCACAGTGGATAGACCACTTCGTGATAATGGAGGCCAAGAACCTGCTGCGCTTCTCCGGGAAAAACGTACAGCAGGTGGCCTACGCCCTCAACTTCGTGAATCAGAGCGCATTCGGCAAGTACTTCAAGCACCTCACCGGAATGTCGCCCACTGAATATCAGAAAAACGTCTGATTCCTGCCGACCTATTGCCGCCCGCGCACGTTATATATTATAATACGGAACTTCCAACTATTATGATATTATGAAAGGCAAGAATCTATTTATCACAGCGCTGGTGATGCTTTTGGCAGGCATAGTGCTGATTATTCTGCGCAATAGCGTGGCCAGCGGAAAAGTGGTTATCGCCTGCGGCATTCTGTTCATGGTCGCCGGACTGGCCAACATGTTCTTCTTCCTTGGCGCACGCGACCGGCAGGGACAAGCCCGCGCAGGCGCCATGGGCACCGCCGTCGGATGGTTCGCAAGCGGCGCTGCCGTCATCCTCGGCCTCGCCATGCTCCTCTTCCGCAGCACCTTCGAGGGCATGGTCGCATTCATGTTCGCGGCCCTGCTGCTCTTCGGAGCCGTGTTCCAGCTCTGTCTGCTCGTCTTCGGCTCACGGCCCGTGCGACTGAGCGGATGGTTCTACATCTTCCCGATGGCGCTCACCGGACTGGCCATCTACATCTATACAATGGTACCCGGCGTACCCGGCACCGACCGCACCATGATTATCGCCACCGGCGCAGGCTTCATCATCTTCGGCGCGGCCTCCATCATCGAGGGCATAATGATAGCTCGCGGCAACCACCTGATACGCAAGCAGCTCAGGAACGCCGAGAAGGAAGCCGCCGACGCCGTCAACAAAGCCCGCAAACCCGAGCCCGAAAGCAGGAAAAGCGCCGCCGAAAGCGCCGGAGCCGAAACTACATCAAAAACCGATGACCCCGAAACAGACAACTGACACCTCCGCCCTCTCCCTCCCGCATCCGCAACTGCCGGAACGACCCTTCGTGTGGTTCGACCTCGACGACACACTGTGGGACATGACCGGCAACAGCTGCATCGCCCTTGAACAGATTTTCCACGAAGACCCCGACATCAGCAGCGCCTACGGTGCCGCCGGCCTCGAGGCCTGGCTCGACGAATACCACGCCGTCAACAGGCGCCTGTGGGAACAGTATGCCCGCAACGAAATCGACCGCGCCACCCTGCGCCTCGAACGCTTCGCCCTCCCCCTTCAGGCCGCCGGCATGGACCGCGGTAGCGCCGAGGAAGCATCGCGACGCCTCGACGGCGACTACCTGCGCCGCCTCGGCGACTGCACCGGACTCGTCGACGGCGCCCGCGAGGCCGTCGATGCCCTGCTCCGTGCCGGAATTCCGATGGGCATAGTCAGCAACGGCTTCCGCGAAGTCCAGTACCGCAAGCTCGCCTCCGGTGGCCTCGACGGAATCTTCAGCCCCATCGTGCTGAGCGATGACGCCGGAATCAACAAACCCGACAGGCGTTTCTTCGACTTCGCCTGCGCCGCCGCCGGAGTCACCCCCGACAGGTGCGTCATCGTCGGCGACAACCCCTCCGCCGACATCGCCGGAGCACTCGACGCCGGCTGGGCGGCGGCATTATGGCTCGTCAGCCCGGACTGTCCCGCCGACCGCGACACCGAGGTCGCACTCAGGGCCGACAGTCGCTGCACACCCTTCACATCGATGGCTCAGCTGCCCGCCCTCATCGGCCTCCCGCAGCCCTGATTTCAGCCCCAAAAGGACCGTTTTGGCCCCCTTTCAAGTGCCAAAACGCCCAAATAGCGCATTTTAAGTCATTTTTGGCCCTATTTTTTGCGCTTGATTCAAAAAAAATTATGATATTTGCAGCTGCAAACAGCCGAACCCCCGTCCGGCAGTCTGCAAACGCGGCTATGAAGCCCCGAAAAACACATGTATACCAATCTAAAAAATACTCACAGCAATGACTAAAGCCGACATCGTCAACGAAATTTACAAGAGCACCGGCATTGACAAAGCCGCCGTTCTGGCTACCATCGAAAAATTCATGGAAGTCGTTAAAGACAACCTCGCACAGGGCGAACACGTATATCTCCGTGGCTTCGGCAGCTTCATCATCAAGACCCGCTCCGAAAAAACCGCACGCAACATCTCCAAGAATACCACCATCATCATCCCCGAACACAAGATTCCCGCATTCAAGCCCGCACGCGTGTTCATGGAAGAGGTGAAGAACGCAAAATAATAACAGATAGAACCATCTGAATAACGACTGCACGGCACACCGCCGACGCATCATACATATAACCTAAATAAATTTACTCACAATGCCCAGCGGAAAGAAAAGAAAAGGCCACAAGATGGCTACCCACAAGCGCAAAAAACGTCTGAGAAAGAACCGTCACAAGAAGAAATAAGCAGAGTCCTCTGGACCCCGCTTGCGCCGCTCCGCATTACATCGCGGAGAAGCGACATTCGTCCGTCAGTTCTTTGTCAGAACATTACGTTTGTGACGTCTTATCGCAACATACACTGAACAAACCCGTGCGCCCGGGACATTGCGTCCTGAGGCGGCATGGTTTGTTCTTTGTTATTTTAGAAACCATCACCCCCGGCAGGCTCCCGGAGCCCGCCGACATCCCCGAACATAGAACCACACAACAGGTAAAATGAAAAGTGAACTCATCGTCGACGTACAGGCGTCGGAGGTGTCTATCGCTCTCCTCGAGGAAGGACGACTCGTGTCCCTTCAGAAAGAGCAGCGGAACATCGCCTACGCCGTTGGCGACATCTACCTGGCAAAAGTCAAGAAGCTGATGCCGGGCCTGAATGCCGCCTTTGTCAACGTGGGTTACGAAAGGGATGCATTCCTCCACTATCTCGACCTCGGCCCCAACTTTGCCTCCTACTCCGAGTTCCTGACAAAACTGCTGGGCGACCGCAAACGCCGTCCCCAGCTCCCGCAGATGAAACTCCTGCCCGAAATCGACAAGCACGGCTCAGTCGCCGGCACACTCGAACCCGGGCGCGAACTTCTGGTGCAGATTGTCAAGGAACCCATTTCCTCCAAGGGACCGAGACTCACCACCGAGCTGTCCTTCACCGGACGCTACATGGTACTCACCCCCTTCTGCGACAAAATCTCAGTGTCGCAGAAAATCAAAAGCTCCGAGGAGAAACTGCGACTGCGCAAGCTCATCGAGAGCATGAAGCCTCGCAACTTCGGCGTGATAATTCGCACATCGGCCGAAGGGAAAAAAGCCGAAGACCTCTACACCGAGCTCAAGACTCTGCTCAAATCCTTCGACGACTGCTGCGCCAAAGCTCAGAAATCGCAGGCGCCGGCTCTCGTATTCGAAGAAGAAAGCCGAATCGTGGGCATGCTGCGCGACGTTTTCAACCCCGACTTCGAAAACATCTACGTCAACGACCCCGACGTTCATGCACAGCTCCACACATACGTCAGCCTGATTGCTCCCGACAGAGCCGACATCGTCAAGCTCTACTCCAAGCCCGAGCCGATCTTCGACCATTTCGGCATCACAAGGCAGATTAAAAGCTCCTTCGGCAAGACCGTATCTTTCAAGAACGGCGCCTACATCATCATCGAGCACACCGAAGCGCTGCACGTCATCGACGTCAACTCCGGCAACCGCTCAAAGGCCACCAACGACCAGGAGACCAACGCCCTCGAAGTCAACCTCCGCGCCGCCGACGAAATCGCCCGGCAGCTGCGACTGCGCGACATGGGCGGCATCATCGTGGTCGACTTCATCGACATGGCTAAGGCCGAACACCGCCAGCAGCTCTACGAC
>JAIDUY010000328.1 GCA_029059965.1 Muribaculaceae bacterium | reverse complement strand
GATAGTGGCTGCGTCGAGCTTATCCTGCTGAGCCTGGTCGGTGTAGGTACGCTTGTCGGTGAGAGCCCAGCCGGCTTTCTCGTTGAAGCGATAGCCTTCGTACCACCAGCCGTCGAGCACGGAGAAGTTGAGCACGCCGTTCATCTCGGCTTTTTCGCCGGATGTGCCGGAAGCCTCGAGGGGACGGGTCGGGGTATTCAGCCAGATGTCCACGCCGGTTACAAGGCGCTTGGCTACAATCATGTTGTAGTCCTCGAGGAAGATAATCTTGCCGAGGAACTGGGGCATGCGGCTGATTTCGACGATGCGCTTGATGAGACCCTGTCCGGCGCCGTCGGCGGGGTGAGCCTTACCGGCAAAGATGAACTGGACGGGGAACTGGGGGTTGTTGACGATGCGTGCCAGACGCTCGAGGTCGGTGAAGAGGAGATGCGCACGCTTGTAGGTGGCGAAGCGGCGGGCGAAACCGATAATCAGAGCGTTGGGGTTGATGCGGTCCACGATGTTCATCACGCTGCCGGGATCGCCCTGGTTGGCGAGCCACTTCTCCTTGAAGTCGCGGCGTACGAAGTTGATGAACTTGTTCTTGAGCTGAACGCGGAGATCCCAGATTTTCTGGTCGGGCACTTCGAAGATACCCTTCCACGACTTGGGATCGCTCTGGTTTTCGAATACCTGGGCGCCGAGGGTGTTCATATAGAACTCCTTCCACTCGGAAGCAGCCCATGTGGGCATGTGCACGCCGTTGGTGACGTAGCCTACGTGGCTTTCCTCCCAGGAGTAACCCTTCCAGATGCCGGCAAACATCTTCTTCGATACCTCGCCGTGGAGCCAGCTTACGCCGTTGGCTTCCTGGCAGGTGTTGAGCGCGAACACGCTCATGGAGAAACGTTCGTTGGTGTCGGGGTTCTCGCGGCCCATGTTCATGAGGTCGTTCCAGGAGATGCCGAGCTTGGCGGGATATTCACCCATGTACTTGCCGAAGAGACCTTCGTCGAAGTAGTCGTGGCCGGCGGGTACGGGAGTGTGTACGGTGTAGAGGCCGGAGGCGCGCACCATTTCGAGTGCTACATTGAAGTTCAGGCCGTCCTTCTGCACGTAGTCGACGAGACGCTGGAGGTTGAGCAGAGCGGCGTGGCCTTCGTTGCAGTGGAAGAGCTGGCTCTTGACGCCAAGCTTCTGGAGCATGAGCACACCGCCGATGCCGAGGAGGTATTCCTGCTTGATGCGGTTTTCCCAGTCGCCGCCGTAGAGCTGGTGAGTGATAGAACGGTCGTACTCGCTGTTCATGTCGAAGTCGGTGTCCATCAGGTAGAGCTTCATGCGGCCTACATTTACGCGCCAGATGTGGCTGTAGACCACGCGGCCGGGGTAGGCACTTCCAGAATCATGGGGCGGCCGTCCTTTTCGAGAACCTGCTCGATGGGCAGCTGGTTGAAGTTCTGGGGTTCGTAGTTTGCAATCTGCTGGCCGTCGACACTCAGAGTCTGGGTGAAGTAGCCGTAACGATAGAGGAAGCCGACAGCAGTCATGTCGATGCGGCTGTCGGAAGCCTCCTTGATATAGTCGCCTGCGAGTACGCCCAGACCGCCGGAGTAGATTTTCAGGCAGTTGCACAGACCATACTCCATCGAGAAGTAAGCGATGGGAGCCACGTCCTTGCGCATGGGTTTGGACATGTATTCGCGGAAGTCGGCATAGACACGGTTGATTTCAGCCATGAGGGCCTCGTCCTCGATTATCTGGGCGATGCGGTCGCTGCCGAGCTGCTGGAGGAGCATCACGGGGTTCTCGCCTGTCTTGCGCCACAGGTCGGGGTTAAGGGTGCGGAACAGAGTCTTGGCCTCGCTGTTCCATACCCACCAGAGGTTTTTTGCAAGCTCGTCCAGGGGTTTGAGCTGAGCGGGCAGTTCTGCTTTCACTGTAATGTCGCGCCATACGGGGACATTAGTGTTACTTACGGAAAGTTTCATTTATGGTAACGTTTTGATGTTTCGATTCTTGAATCAATTAATTATCACTTTAGGGTGCGGCTGTCGCGGTTTTCGAGAGCCAGACAGTAAGTACGGTCGTAGAATACGATGAACTTGCTCCAGTCGGCCATCGCGGCAGCCTCCATGGCTTTTTTGCGGTACAGGGCCGTTACGGTCGGGTCTGCGCTGACAAGAGCGCGGACATCGTCGGCAATGGCCTTCACAGCCTCGGTGTAGTTGCTGTCGGTTCGGGTCACCACGTCGGTACCGCAGGCGCCGAATCCGGCACCCGGCCATTCCTCGAGAATCCATGCGCCGAAACCGGCCAGGGTGGTCGTGATGGTCGGCACACCGAAAGCGATGCTTTCAAGGGGCGTATATCCCCAGGGCTCATAGTAGCTTGCGAAGACAGTCGCGTCGAATCCGGGCAGCAGTCCGTAGTAGGACATATTGAAGATGCCGTCGGTTCCATTGAGGTAGCACGGCACATAAATAAGGTCAACGGAAGCGGCGCGGTCGTTGGCGAAGCCGATTTCGTGGACGCGGCGGTTGACGGGGTCGTCGGCGTAGTTGTTGAGCCTGTGGGTAATCACGGGGTCGGAGATGCGCTGATGTTCGCCCATCATGAGCTCGTGCTCAAGGTCGCCGCGTGAACCGGCGCACCATGCGGGAACCATGACGAAAGCGAGGACACGTCGGGGCATTTCCTCGTTCTTGAGAGTTCCCATAGCGTCAAGGAACATATCGAGACCTTTGTTGCGGTACTCGAGACGTCCGGAGGTAGCTATAATAAAGGTATCGTCATCGAAATCGAGTCCTGTAAGGGCGCCGGCCACACGGAGCATGGCGCTTCGGGCTGCCTTGCGGGCTGCGTTGTATTTGTTGCGCGACGGAACGAAATTGGGTTCGAAGCCGTTTGGCGTTACAACGTCGGGCTTCTTGCCGAGCAGCTGGGCGGCTTCGGCGGCCGTTACATCGCTGACGGTGGTGAAGCAGTCGGCATTCCATGCAGCGGCTTTCTCAAGCGAGTGCTTGCTCTCCATGTTGAGCTCGCGTGCCATCTGGTCGCCGTCGTATCCGGCAAGATAGTCATAGAGGGGCTTGCCGTTGCCGCAGATGCTACGGCCAATGCTCGTGGCATGCGTGGTGAACACCGTAGCCACCTCGGGCATGTCGGCGCGCAGGGTGAGCAGACCCATGGCGGTGGTCCACTCGTCGAAGTGTGCCACGACCTTGCGGGGGTCGGTCGCCGTGTTGCGGACAAGGCTTTCGATAACTGCCGCTGCTGCGCGGGCGAAGGCACAGCCTTCGTCGTAGTCGCCGTAGGCATGAAGCGAATCGACACCGTATAAATCCCACATGCGGCCATATGCCTCATCCTTGGACGCATACATGCCGTCGAACTTTACGAGAATAGCGAGTGGTTTGCCGGGTATGTTCCAGCGGCCAACGCGGACATCGACACCTTCGGGCAGATGAGCGTTCGCAAGCCATCTGCGCATTAAGGTGCGCGATTCGGTAAAGAAGGGAGAGGGATTGTCTTCGGACCAGACGTCCGGGCCTATAAAAATGAGTTTGTCCTTGAACTGATCTTTGAGAGTCTTTGCCTTGCTGGACAGCACCGTATAGATGCCGCCAATCTTATTGCAAACCTCCCAACTTGTCTCAATCAACAAATCGATTTCCTGGCTACAGTTATCCATATATACTTGCGATTCGATTTTCAAGCCGCAAAGGTACGTATTTTTTTTCATTTACGCAAACGCGGTTGCACAGTTGCGACGGAAATTGTAACTTTGTAGCCGTTGTTACAAACGATATGGAACACAAAACAGTTTGCCGCGGGTCTAATTCCCGTCTCATATTGATATTTGCGGGCTGGGCCATGGACTGGCGACCATTTGCCGGTCTTGTGCGCCCGGGCTATGACATATCCGTTGTGTGGAACTACTGCGACACCGATTCCTTCGACTGGTCCTGGGCCGTGAAGTACGATGAAATATGCCTCGTGGCCTGGTCTTTAGGCGTGGCCGCTGCTTCTTCGGGACTGACCGCGCCTATAGACAGACTCATTACGATGCGACTGGCTGTCAACGGAACACCCTGTCCTGTCGACGATTCGCTTGGCATACCCCGGACCATATTCGAGGGCACGCGCGACAGCCTCGACCGGAATAATCTGCTCAAGTTCTACCGTCGAGTCGCCGGAAGCCGAGCTGCCTACGACGCCTTCAGCAGCGATCTGCCTCAGCGCGCGCTGCAAGAGCTTGCGGAAGAGCTCGAATTATTTATTTCTGGCGGCATGAAGACCACGCTTTGCCGATGGGACAGGGCAGTGGTGTCCGATTCCGACGCCATCTTCCCTCCCGCCAATCAGAAAGCGGCCTGGGCAGATGTTCCGACCGATATCATTGTCGGAGCGCACTTGCCTGATTTTCAAGCTGTATTAGATCGCTATATAATAGATAAGGATTTGACTGAAAGCAGATTCCATGCCGGAGGAAAAACCTACGACAGCGCTTCGACAGTGCAGAAGGCTGTAGTTGACCGACTTCTTGAGATGGCCGACTTGAGCCACTGTGCGAATGCAGGCACCATAATCGAAGTCGGGAGTGGTACCGGCTACCTGTCGCACAAGCTTGACAGCTTCTTTGTCGATGCCGATATCGAGATGTGGGATCTTGCCGGGACATCGCCTGTCGACGGTGCTCGGCGCAGCTTTCGTCGCGGAGACGCCGAAATTCTGGTCCGGGAGGCAACCGATGAATCGGCCGACATGGTTCTGTCGTCCTCGACCATTCAGTGGTTCAATTCTCCCCGTCGTTTCCTTGAACATTGTTCACGCATCCTCAGGCCGGGCGGCCGCTTGATAATCAGCACTTTCGTCGACGGAAATCTCGAAGAGATAAGAAAATACACAGGCCGCAGCCTCCCGCTGATGACGGAACGCCAATGGCTGCAGTCGGTGCCTGAAAACATGGCGGTCGAAGTCTCGGAAACCGAGGAAATAAGACTCGAATTCGCAAGCCCCTCGGATGTGTTCCGCCACCTAAAGGCGACCGGCGTGAACTCGCTCGGACGGGGAGGGGAGCGCAAGAGTCTGCGCCGGATTATGGACAGCATGGAAGCCGCCGGCAATGGCGTCCATACAGTGACGTACAGGCCAATCTATTTGATACTAAGTAAGAAATGATTCTATTTGTGAGCGGCATCGACACCGATGCCGGAAAGACATATGCCACAGCCTACCTCGCCCGCATGTTGGCGTCGCAGGGCAAAAGTGTGGCCACACAGAAATTCATACAGACAGGCTGCCTCGGAACTTCGGAGGACATAGAGGCACACCGCCGCCTCTGCGGCATCGAGGCCCTGCCCGAAGACCTCGACGGCACGACCGCGCCGATTATATTCAGCTATCCCGCATCGGCTCAGTTAGCCGCGTCGATAGACGGACGTGAAATCGAACTCGAAAAAATAGAACAGAGCACACGCCGTCTCGAGGAAGCCTACGACTGCGTACTCATCGAAGGTGCGGGAGGACTCATGGTGCCCGTGACAGACGACTATTTCACAATAGATTATGTGGCCGCACATCAATTGCCCGTAGTACTCGTGACCAACGGACGTCTTGGCTCCATCAACCATACCGTCCTGTCGCTTGAAGCAATTGCCGCCCGCGGTATAAAGCTCGAAGCGGTGGTCTACAACAGCCATTTCGACAAGGACAGGATAATATGCGATGATACGAAAGGCTTCATAAGACGCTATCTGGCAAAGCACTTTCCGACAGCCCGGTTCATCAAGATGCCCGATGCATCGGAGTGGAAGGACTAATAAAAAACGTTAAAACTGCTTACGCCGCAGATAGATTGAGTAATTTTGTAGTCTATATGGATAATTCGGGCTACATAATAAGCATAAGCAAGGAGCAACTCGCCGAGTTGCCCGTCACCGCATATCCCGGTGCCATCAGCGTAATCGACAGCCCCTCGGCAGCCCATACGGCAATCCGCGTACTGTCGCGCGAGGCTATGGTCGGATTCGACACCGAGACCCGCCCGTCGTTCCGCAAGGGATGCCGCCACAAGGTGGCCTTGATGCAGATATCTACCGCCGACCGTTGCTTCCTGTTCAGACTCAATAAGATAGGAATCTGTGCGGAGCTGAAGAAATTTCTCGAGAATCCGGCAGTGCTTAAAATCGGCCTCAGCCTTCACGACGATTTCGACGCCATCCGACGCACGGAGGACTTCGACCCGCAGGGCTTCGTAGACCTGCAGAAGCTGGTGAAGAATTTCGAGATAACCGATATATCGCTGCAGAAAATCTATGCGATAATCTTCGGCGAACGTATAAGCAAGGGCCAGCGCCTGACAAACTGGGAGGCCGACGTACTGACCGATGCCCAGCAGGCATATGCGGCACTCGATGCCTGGGCCTGCCTGAAGATATACCGCTATCTCGAGGCCGGACAATTCAATGTCGTTTCATCGCCTTACAGACATCTTCCCGTGCCGGCGACTTCAAAATGCAGTCAGGAACAAGAAAAAAGCAGCGAGCAATGAAACTAAAGCGTTCAACAATCGTTCCGTCCCTTCTGGGCGTTTATCTTCTGGTAATGGCCATCATCGGATGGCCCCGCTACGCATCGGGCGAAGAATCGGCACTTTTCTATTTCGGAGTCCTCGGAGTGACGGTCGTGGTGCTCGTGCTTCTGCACTTCAACCTCAAGCGTCAGGAACGCCTGCGTCGCGAACGAATGCAAGATATTGAAAAACAAAACCAAAACAAGAAATAAATATGGCACATAAAGCGCTTCTCATCATCCTGGACGGATGGGGCATCGGCAAACACGACCATGCCAATGCCATCTACAATACCCCCAAACCCTATTACGACCATCTTCTGGCCTCATACCCCCATTCGGAACTGCAGGCCAGCGGCGAATATGTGGGTCTTCCGGACGGACAGATGGGCAACTCCGAAGTAGGCCACCTGAACATCGGCGGCGGACGCATCGTATATCAGGACCTTGTCAAAATCAACAAGGCCATCAAGAGCGGTGCTATACTTGAAAATCCTGAAATCAAGGAGGCTTTCGGCTACTGCGCACGTACAGGACAGGCCATGCACTTCATGGGTCTGACCTCCTCCGGCGGCGTACACTCCTCGCTCGAGCACCTCTTTGCGCTCTGCGACATCGCCAAGCACTACGGCCTGAAGAAAGTGTATCTGCACTGCTTCATGGACGGCCGCGACACAGACCCCCGCAGCGGCATCGGATTTATCCGCGAGGTTCAGGAGCACTGCGCCGAAAGCGCCGGTGTGATAGCCTCGATTGTGGGTCGCTACTACGCCATGGACCGTGACCGCCGCTGGAATCGCGTCAAGGAAGCATACGACCTGCTCATCGACGGCAAGGGCGAACAGGCCACCGACATGGTGGCAGCCATGCAGAAGAGCTATGACGAGGGCGTGACTGACGAGTTCATCAAGCCTATCAACAACTCCACCGTCGACGGCACCATCAAGCCCGACGACTGCGTGATATTCTTCAACTACCGCAACGACCGCGCCAAGGAAATCACCGAAGTCCTCACACAGAAAGACATGCCCGAAGAAGGCATGCACACCATCCCCGGACTGCAGTACTACTGCATGACTCCCTACGACAACTCCTTCAAGGGCGTCCACATCATCTTCAACAAGGAAGACGTGATGAACACCCTTGCCGAGTACCTGTCGTCGCTGAACAAGAAACAGCTTCACATCGCCGAGACCGAGAAGTATGCCCATGTGACATTCTTCTTCAACGGCGGCCGCGAGCAGCCCTTCCCCGGCGAGGACCGAGTTCTGGTGCAGTCGCCCAAGGTGGCCACCTACGACCTCAAGCCCGAGATGAGCGCATATGAGGTGAAAGACAAGCTCGTCGGTGCAATCGACGAAGAGAAATACGACTTCATCGTCGTGAACTTCGCCAACTGCGACATGGTTGGTCATACCGGCGTCTACAGCGCCATACAGAAAGCTGTCGAGACTCTCGACAACTGCCTGCACGACACCGTCGAAGCTGCCCGCACTCACGGCTATGAAGTCATCATCATCGCCGACCACGGCAACGCCGACCACGCAGAGAACGCCGACGGCAGCCCCAACACTGCACATTCGCTCAATCCCGTTCCCTTCATCTATGTAAGCAACGACAAGGAGCACTTCGTGGAAAACGGCATCCTCGCCGACGTCGCTCCCTCGATTCTCCATATCATGGGCCTGCCCCAGCCTGCAGAAATGACAGGTAAAGACCTGATCCACTGATGAACGAATACAACAACAATCAGCCTCAATACCTCGACAACGATCCCTTCCAGCCCGCCGGGCCGGAAGGGAAAAGTCGCGGTGTCGCCGGACTGCTCGCCATCCTTATCGGCGGTCTTGGCATCCACTACTTCTATATCAACAAGACCACCGGGGGCATCTACTGCATCCTTCTGACGCTGGTGACATGCGGCCTGTGGTCCACCATCACATTAGTCCAGGGTATTCTGTTCCTGACAATGACGAATCAGGAATTCGAGAACAAGTTCGTCCTATCGCAGTCGGAATTCCCTGTATTCTGATATGCAGAACAATACGGAAAAAGCACAGACAAACCTTAATCAAGACTCCTGGGACAGAGTCCATCTCTGGCACCCGTACACATCGACAAGCGACCCGCTGCCTACCTACAAGGTAAGCCGCGCCGAGGGCTGCGAACTTGAGCTCGCCGACGGCACGCGCCTCATCGACGGCATGTCGTCATGGTGGTGTGTGATTCACGGATACAACAACAAGCGGCTCAACGCCGCCGCTGCCGAACAGCTCGGCCGTATGAGCCACGTGATGTTCGGCGGTCTGACGCACGAGCCGGCCATCGAACTGGGCAAGCTTCTTCTGAAGATGGCGCCCGCGTCGATGGACTGCATATTCTATGCCGACAGCGGTTCGGTGGCTGTTGAGGTGGCCATGAAGATGGCTGTGCAGGCGGCAGTGTCACGCTCGGGCAACCCGCAGAAAACCGACTTCGCCACCATCAGGGGCGGCTACCACGGCGATACGTGGAATGCCATGAGCGTCTGCGACCCCGTGACGGGTATGCACACGATGTTCGGCTCCGCTCTGCCTGTGCGCTTTTTCGCGCCCAAACCAGTATCGCGTTTCGACGGAGAGTGGAGGCAGGAGGATGCAAGGAATCTGGAGGAGCTTTTCGAGAAGCATTCGTCGACACTGGCGGCCTTCATTCTCGAGCCCATAGTCCAGGGTGCCGGCGGCATGTGGTTCTACCACCCCGAGTACCTGAGGCTTCTGAGGAAGCTGTGCGACCGTTACGGCGTTCTGCTGATTTTTGACGAGATCGCCACCGGATTCTGGCGCACGGGAAAATGCTTCGCGTGGGAACATGCCGGAGTCGAGCCCGACATCATGTGCATTGGCAAGGGGCTGACAGCCGGATACCTGACGATGAGCGCCGTGCTCACTTCGCGGGCAGTCGCCGACAGCATATCGGCCTCTGAGGCGGGCGTGATGATGCACGGGCCGACCTTCATGGCCAATCCGCTGAGCTGCGCCATCGCTGTGGAATCGGCCAAAATGCTGGCCGAGCAGGATATGGCGTCGCGAATAGCCGAAATCGAAGGCATACTGAAGACGGAACTCGCACCGGCAGCAAATTTGGCGGGTGTTAGCGATGTGCGTGTGCTGGGGGCCATAGGCGTAGTCGAGGTCGACCGTCCGGTCGACGTAGGCAAGTTTCAGAAAGCTTGCGTAGCGCACGGTGTGTGGATTCGTCCGTTCGGCCGCAACGTCTACATAATGCCGCCGTATGTTATCTCCACTACACAGCTCAAAGCACTATGCAAAGGGCTCATCGAGATAATTACCGATGAAGGCAATTATTGAGGAAACGCTTGAGTCGCTTCGTGAATCGGGAAACCTGCGTGCCATACCGGACGATTTTTCCGATTCATGGCGCCTTGATTTCAGTTCGAACGACTATCTCGGCATAGCCTCGAGGACGGACTGGCAACGCGAGTTTCTCGAGGGCTGCGCCGATGCCGACAAGCTTATTCTCGGAGCGTCGTCGTCACGTCTGTTAGCGTCGCGTCAGCAGGCTTTCAGTGAGCTCGAGCAGACGATTTCCGAGGCATACGGGCATGGCCGTCGGGCGCTGCTGTTCAACAGCGGCTATCATGCCAACACCGGTCTGATTCCGGCCTTGGCGACCAAAGGCAGCTATATCCTTGCGGACAAGCTCGTTCACGCAAGTATCATCGACGGCATAAAGCTGTCGGGCGCTCCCTTTGCCCGCTTCCGACACAACGACATCGGACATTTGCGAAGGCTTGCCGAAAAGGCCGTGGCCGACGGATTCAGGCCGATGATAGTGGTCGAAAGTGTGTACAGCATGGATGGCGACAGCGCTGATATCGAAGCTATTGTGGAGCTGAAGGAGAGCCTGCCGGATGCATTCCTCTATGTCGACGAGGCACATGCAGTCGGCGTTGTCGGCGAGCACGGACTCGGACTTGCCGCGCGTTTCGGCAATCGTGTCGACTTGATTGTGGGAACCTTAGGCAAGGCTTTGGCTTCGTGCGGAGCTTATTCTGTCACATCGGATATGGTTCGGGATTATCATGTCAACCGTTGCCGTAGTCTTATCTTTTCAACCGCCTTGCCGCCGATAAGCGCCTTGTGGAGTCGATTCTGCTTCAGTAAAGCATATGGAATGGATTCCGAGCGGAAGCATCTCGAAGAGCTCGGAAAGCGTTTGGCCGCAGGTCTGGGAAGAGAGCAGGGGAGTCATATCCAGGCTTTTATCGTCGGCAATCCTAAGGCTGCGGTGGACTTTTCGTCGCGGCTCAGAGAAGAAGGATTTGAAGTGCTTCCCATCAGGACACCGACCGTTCCACCCGGGACCGACAGGCTTCGAATTAGTCTGTCGGCGGCGATGAGTACGGAGGACATCGACAGACTTGTCGCTTCAATCAATCGCATAAAAGACAATGGCTAAGCAATATAAGAGAAAAATCAAGAAGCGTAACGTTTACGTTCACGGTCAGATAAAAGTGCTTCGTGCCGTAGCGCTGGTCATTACCGCCGCTATCCTTACGGCAGGGACTTTGGCTGCACTGAGGCCGACGAAAGCTCCTGAGAAGCTCGAATCCAGCCGCGCATGGCTCGATGTCCGTATTCCGGACGATGTGCCTCAGACAAAGCTTGAATACGAAGGCTTCGAGGTGTTGTTCAATCCTATATGGCACGTACCAAACTATGTGGCCTGGGAGCTGACAGCCGATGAAACACGTGGAACCGTCGCCCGCAACTCGCGATTCGCTCCCGACAGGGACGTCTATGGCTGTGCCACCCTCGACGACTACAGACGATCGGGTTTCGATCGCGGCCACATGGCGCCGGCGGCCGACATGAAATGGAGCGAGCAGGCCATGCAGGACTCTCATCTCCTGACCAATATCGTGCCGCAGGATCACAGCCTCAACTCGGGCCGCTGGAACAGCCTCGAGCAAAAATGCCGCTATATCGCGCAGCGCGACAGCGCCATAGTAATCATCGCCGGTCCGATACTTTCGGACCGTATAGTCCGGACAATCGGCAATTCCGGAGTCGCCGTGCCCGAACGATTCTTCAAAGTCATTTTTTCTCCTTTTGCCGAACGTCCTCAGGCTATTGCATTCGTCATGCCCAACAGGGCAGTGCAGGAGCCGCTGTCGAGCATGTCGATGACAGTCGACCGTCTTGAGGAAATAACGGGCTTCGACTTCTTCAGCAGTTTGCCCGACAGCATAGAGAATGCCGTCGAAAGCGAGTATAATCCCCGATTCTGGAACCTATATTGACGACAATGTACGACAGCATCTACAACCCTGAGGATACGATTTGCGCCGTCTCGACGCCGCCGGGACATGGCGGCATCGCCGTTATTCGTCTGTCCGGAAAGGCTGCAATGAGCATAGCCGACAGCGTATGGCGAGGCGTGAGTCTGACAGACGCGAAATCGCATACTGCCCATTTAGGCATGGTCGTCGACAGTGAAGGCAGCATACTCGACGAATGTGTGGCGACACTGTTCCGTGCTCCCAAATCGTACACCGGTGAAGATACGGTGGAATTTTCGGTGCATGGTAGCCGCTGGATTCAGAAGCGTATCATCGAGGTGTTGTGCAAGGCCGGAGCCAGAATAGCGCTGCGGGGCGAATTTACTCGCCGTGCCTATTCCGCAGGTCATCTCGACCTTGCGCAGGCAGAGGGTGTCGCCGACCTCATCGGAGCCGGTTCCAAAGCTGCTCATGATGCGGCACTGAGGCAGATGCGTGGAGGAATATCGCAGAAACTGGAGAAAC
>JAIDUY010000327.1 GCA_029059965.1 Muribaculaceae bacterium | reverse complement strand
ATCCTCGTCGTCGGCGGCGCCACGTCCGAGAACTCCATCCGCGAGGCCACAGTCAGCGGCCTCGAGACCGCCGGCATCGAGTTTGCCGACAGCATCACCGTCTACCCCACCGACAGCTGGGCACAGGTGCGCATATCCGCCGCCAGCCTCCGCACCGGAGGCCGCCACGCAGCCGAAATGGCCACGCAGGCCGTCTTGGGCACTCCCCTGCGCGTGCTTGAGAAAGGCGGCGAATGGTGGCGCGTGCAGACCCCCGACGGCTACATCGCCTATGTGCCCTCGTCGTCCGTTGTCGCCAAGACAGCCGACGAGATGAACACCTGGCGCTCGGCCAAGCGCTACATCGTCACATCACCCTACCAGACCCGCGCCTACACCACCCCCAACGCGCAGGGACTGCGCCAGGTGGTGACCGACCTCGTCAACGGATGCATCGTCGCCAGCGCCACGCCGCGCCCCGAGCTGCAGAACGGACGCATACACATCAAGCTGCCCGACGGCCGCGAGGGATGGGTCGGCGCCGACGATGTCAAGCCCATCGAAGTGTGGGCCGCACAGGATTTCGACCCCGAAAAGATTCTCGACACAGCATACTCCATGGAGGGCACTCCCTACCTCTGGGGCGGCACATCCACCAAGGCGCTCGACTGCTCCGGCCTCGCCAAGGTCAGCTACTTCGCCAACGGCATAATCCTGATGCGCGACGCAAGCCAGCAGGCGCTGACCGGCACACGCATCGAGGCTGCCGACTGGCGTCAGTGCCAGCCCGGCGACCTGCTATTCTTCGGCACCCGTTCCGGCAGAGTGACCCACGTAGCAATCTACGACCACGACGGCAATTACGTCCATTCCTCGGGACGCGTCAAGCGCAACAGCGTCGACCCCGACAGCGAGAGCTACCTCAGCACGCCCTTCCTCCACGCCGTGCGCATCAGCGGCAACGAGGACACACGCGGCATCACACGCGCACGCAACCACGCGTGGTTCTTCAACCTTTAAGAATACACAGTTACCTGCAATGAACCGACGTAATTTCATAAAGACCGGCATGCTCGGAGCGCTTTTCGCAGCTTCGCCCGTGAGCATATCGGCCATTGAGAGCGCCACACGCGCCAGCACCATGCCCGGACGCATGACCCTGTCGTTCGAGCCATATGAACTCAAACTGCGCCACGCCTTCAATCTGGCCCGCAACCAGCGCACCACCACCCCCGGCGTACAGGTACGCATCACCTGCGACGGCTACACCGGCTACGGCGAGGCATCCATGCCCCCCTACCTCGGCGAGAACGTAGGGAC
>JAIDUY010000326.1 GCA_029059965.1 Muribaculaceae bacterium | reverse complement strand
AAAAAAAATTGATTGTCTCCCGACAACCAATCCAGTTAACCTTAAATCTATACCATGAAAAACACGATGCAAAGTTATAGAGAGAGCTTAGAGAATGCAAGCTTTTTGAGCACAAATTGATTTTATATTAACATTCTTTAAATGTGATAGCCTCCACAAATCGGAACAATGCATTATTTTGCCATCGCGAGTGCTGTTTCGGTGTCAAATGGTCAAAACAACATCTTTCCACTTATAATATTACACAACTTCCGTCTTAACAGCCATTAACAATCAAGCTTATTTGCATTGATTCATTGGTTTTTACGGTCCGCGTACTTGCGCATGGCCATGCACTCCACAGCACCACGGACAAACAAATAGACATCAAAAGCAAGCCAAAGTCCGTCATTTCCAAGGCTTGACCTGACACAGAAATACAATGCGAAGAAGGATACCATCGCGCAGGCCATCGCCACAAGCATGACTCGAGTCCGCGTCAGGCCTACCAACACACCGTCGTAGACGAATGCCATGAAGCCGCACAGAGGCATCGCCACAGCCCATAGCAGATAGCGACGCCCGATGACGACGACATCGACATCATCGGTCAGAATTCGCATTATGGTCTCGCCCGCGAAAAAATACAGAATCGCGAATCCTATTGCGAAGCAAAGCCCTATGCGCATCAGTGTGCGTTCGAGCGCCACAACCATGTCGCGAAGCCCGGCCCCCTCGTATTTTCCGGAAATGGCTTCGGCGGCATAGGCAAAGCCATCCATAAAGAAGGAAAAGAGCATGAACAGCTGAAGCAACAATGCATTTGCCGCAAGTATGTCGGCTCCAGCCCTGGCACCCGAATGCGTGAACCACAACGTCACGGCCACGAGGCATGCCGTCCGCAGAAACATGTCGGAATTGATGCGGAAGAAACGTTTCAGTTCCGAGACGCGAATCAGTTCGACGACGGGCTGCAGTTGCGGCGAGAACTTTCGCACAATCACGACAGCGGCAATGGCTGCCCCGCTCCACTGCGCCACGAGCGTGCCGCTTGCCACACCCTCGATTTTCCAGCCGGCACCGAAGACAAGCGTCGCGCTGACCGCGATATTTATCACATTTGTAGCGATGGCTATAATCATGGTCGAGCGAGTGTCCTGCATCCCCACAAGCCATCCCATGGCCACGTAGGTGGCCAGCACAGCCGGAGCACCCCAGATCAGGATATCGAAATAACGGGAAGCAAGCCGTGCCGTGGCATCGTCAGCGTCCATGAATCCGAGTGCGTACTGCCCTGTAAATCCACCCAGAACGATGAGTAGAATTCCGAATCCGAGGGCCAGCGCCAGCGAGCGCAAAAGCACGATGTCGCGCCCCTTGCCCGAGCCGAAAGCCTGGGCGGCGAGTCCGCCCGTGCCCATGCGGAGGAAGTTGAACAGCCAGTACATCGTGTTGAACAGCGTGCCGCCGACAGCCACGGCGCCTATATATACGGCATCAGCACCCGCGGCGGGGGTGGCGCGATAGGGGGGCCCCCGCACGGGCGGGGTGTTGTTGGGCAGGAAAGGCCGCACAGGTAAATGAAGAATATCCCAGACGG
>JAIDUY010000325.1 GCA_029059965.1 Muribaculaceae bacterium | reverse complement strand
ACGGTGGTGTGAGAGGACGGTAAACACGAAAGTAGGAGATAAACACCCTATGATTAGTGTTTACCTCCTACTCGATTAAGGTGTGGCCGTTTAGTCGGGTACGCTCAGGCTTTCATGTAGTGCGCGCGCAGCTCGGGCGGGAACTTCTCGAGGGCGTAGCGCAGCATCGTGCGGGGCATTACCGGGGCGTTTGCGTCGAGGAAGGCGCACAGCTGTCCGAATCCTCCGCGCTTGCCGACCTCGCGCAGCATCCATCCGCAAGCCTTGTGGATGAGGTCGTGCCTGTGGTGGAGCAGGGCAGTGACTATCCGCAGGGTGTCGTCGAACTCCCCGTTGCGGTTCAGTGTCCATGTGGCTACTATCGCTACTCGCTGGTGCCACAGGCTGTCCGACATCGCGGCAAGGCGGTCGAGGATGTCGCGCCTCTCCGGGTTCAGGACCAGCCAGCGGCCCAGGATGCCGGGAGCTGCAAGGTCTACGAGGTCCCAGTTGTTGCCCCGGCTTATGAGCGAGAGATAGAGCTTTACGATGTTTTCGGCTTCGGCAGGATTGTGCTTCTCGGCTTTGCCATAGAGATGGACAAGGAGCAGGAATCCGGCCAGTCGCACCTCGTGCCATGGCGAGGCTGTGAGCCTTTCGGCATCGGCGGCAGTGGCACGGTCGCGGAACTCGCGTAGCAGGGCGCGTGTTGCCGGCACACGAATGCCGAGAAAGCGGTCGCCTTCGCCGTACTGTCCGGGCGCTGTGCGGAAGAAACGGCTCAGATGTGCGGCCTGGGCCTCGTCGGCCATGGCGCACATGCGAGATTCCATTTTGTCGGAAATATAGTTGTTCATAGTGTGCAAAGTTAGCGATTTTTGTGCTAAATCGCGAAATTTCTGATGGAGTTAGAGCTTCATCGCTTGCAAGTGAGTTTGTAATTGCTTATTTTTGCACATAATCCTGATTCGTTCAAACCTTAGAAATCGTACATCCAATGAAAACAAGACATTACGTGGTGGCGTTTGCCCTGCTTTCTTCGCCGTTCGCTTTCTGTGCCGGCCGCGCGCACGGTGCCGGCCTCATGAACTCGCCGTTCATTATGGTTCTCATTCTTCTCGCAGTCCTCGCAATGGTGGGTCATATGTTCTACATTCTCTTTTTCCGCAAGAAGCTGCGCATCGACTGGACTCCCGAGGAGATGAGCTCCCTGCGTGCCTCCGAGGGCTATCCCGCCTATGCCAACGAGCAGGAGGATGACGAGGTCGAGGACTTAATCGTGGCCGAAGTCAACACCTGGGAAGTGTTCTACGACGGCTCCGGCGACGAATGCACGCTGCCTCTGCGCCGCTCCAAGGTAAAGAGTGCCGCCGAAGCCTACGAGCGCTGCGTGGCCATGCGTCCAACCAGCCCCGAGGTAGTCGACGACCTCAATCGCCTGGGCGACATCGTCAACGATATGCGCAAACGCACGTTCACGGCATCCAAAACAATGCTCGTGGTTCTGTGGATTTTAGTGGTGCTGATGGGATGGGGCGGCAACGCCTGGCCCCAGGCCATTACTTTCGGCGTAATCTATACGCTTCTCTACTCGATGGCCTCGATGAAACCCGACTATGTGCTGATTCGCAAGGAGCTTGAAGGCCGAGGAGAGTCGTCGATGCTCACCGGAATCATCGCCGGACTGCTCGGCGGAATCGCCACCGCGCCTACCTACCGTACCGTGACCAAGTGGAGCGACGGCACCACGACGACTGAGGACGACAATTCCGCGACCTTATTCTCGATTATTCTTGCAATACTCATCTCCGTTTTTCTTGTGTTCATCCTGCCCGCGGTGTCGGTGGTGAACTACCTGCGCAACTACGTATTCTCCTGAACCGAGATGACTTAACATTTATTTCGGTGCGCACACGGGCGCCGAAATGAATGTTTGCGGATTTTTCGCTAAATTTGCACTATGAACAGCGATGTAATCCGTCTCCTCCCCGACTCGGTGGCCAACCAGATTGCCGCCGGTGAAGTCATACAGCGTCCCGCCTCGGTAATCAAGGAACTCGTCGAGAATTCCGTCGATGCCGGAGCGACTGCCATTACTATTGTAATCAAGGATGCAGGCCGAACCCTCATACAGGTTGTCGACAACGGCTCGGGCATGAGTCCCACCGACGCGCGCATGGCCTTCGAACGCCACGCCACCAGCAAGATAGCCTCGGCCTCCGACCTCTACTCGCTCCACACCATGGGCTTCCGCGGCGAGGCCCTGCCCTCGATAGCCGCCGTGGCGCAGATCGACCTGCGCACCATGCGCCGCGAGGACGCCGTCGGCACGCGCCTGCTTGTCTCCGAAAGCAAGTTCGAGGCTCAGGAGCCCGTCGCCTGCGCGCCCGGAACCAATCTTATGGTCAAGAATATATTCTTCCATATGCCCGCCCGGCGCAAGTTCCTCAAGAAAGACAGCGTCGAGCTCAGCCACATTCTGCGCGAGTTCGAGCGTCTGGCCCTTGTCAATACCGACGTAGACTTCACGCTCATCCATAACGATGTGACCATGCATCAGTTCCTGCGCGGAAGCTTCAAGCAGCGCATCGGCGCCCTGTTCGGCAAGACCCTCGAGAGCCAGCTTGCCCCTATCGGCACGGAGACATCGCTGGTGCACATCAGCGGATTCGTGGGCATGCCGCGCTTCGCCAAGCGCCGCGGTGCACCGCAGTTCTTCTTCGTAAATGGCCGCAATATGCGCCATCCGCTGTTCCACAAGGCCATAACGCGATGCTACGAGCAGATGATAGCGCCCGACACACAGCCGGCATACTTCATCAACTTTGAAGTCGCTCCCGAGACCATAGACGTCAACATCCACCCCCAGAAGTACGAGATAAAGTTCGAACACGAGCAGGCCATCTTCCAGATACTCGAGGCGGCTGTCAAGGAAACCCTCGGCAAGACACAGGCCGCCGGCGCCCTCGATTTTGACGCTGAACAGAGCCCCGACATCCCCCTGTTCGCTCCCGACAGTACAGTGTCGACGCCCGATGAAGGCACCGACAGCGACTTTAATCCCTTTGCCGCACCCGTGTCCGGCGGGACTCCGTCGCCGTCGCTGCGCGCGGCCTCGTGGGACCGTCCTTCGGGAGCGAGCAGCCGAAGCGACTGGGAGAAACTCTACGAGAATTTCAGCCGCAGGCGCGAGGAGTCGCTCGGCGGACTGCGCGCCAGCAGCATGAATACCGATTCTCCGGCAGACTTCAGCTTCGGCAGCCTGCTCGACGCTCAGAGCGATACACTTGAGGCTCCCGCTCCCGCATGTCTGCACAGCCCCGACGGAATCATCATTACCGTGCGACGCGACGGCATCACCTTCATACACCAGCAGCGCGCCCACATACGCATTATCTACGACCGTATACTCAGGCAGATGGGCGACAGCCCCCTCGCATCGCAGAAACTGATTTTCCCCGAGGACATCGAGCTTGCGCCCGACCGCAGCGCCCTTCTGCAGGGGCTCGGCGAGCACCTGCGTGAACTCGGCTTCGATGTGACTCACAACGGAGGCCCCTCGTGGAGCATCGAGGCCGTGCCGGCTCTCCTTGCCTCGGTCTCGCCCGCCGAGGCGCTGTCCGACCTGCTCGGAGGCCTGCCTCCCGAGAGTCTTGACGGCGAGGCATTCCGCGCTCCCGCAGCTCTCGCCATGGCCCGCAGCGCCGCCATCGCGCCCGGAGCACCGCTGTCCAAAGCCGAGATGGAAGGCATCGTGTCCGACCTGTTCGCGTGCGATTCACCCGCCATTACTCCCGACGGCCTGCCTGTGTTCACCGTTATCACCACGCCCGAAATAGAGCGACGCCTGTCATGAGAAAAGTACTGCTTTCGCTCGCCGCGCTCCTTGCCGGCATCATCGCCATGCCTGCCGCCGAAATCGGCGCAAGGGACCTCGACGAAGCGCTCGAGGCTCTCGACCGTTCGCTGCGACGCAGCGGCTCATATATCGCTGCCCGTCAGAACTATATAGATTCCCTTGTCCGCGCCGCCGACGGCGGATGCCGCCCCGACCTCATGCTCCGTATCGCCGACGCTTACACTTCGTTCAATGCCGACTCTGCCATTACCTATCTCGGACGGGGCATAGAGATGACCGAAGGTGTCGACGAGCTGCCCTTCCGCTGGCGCCGCGCCGCGCTCCTTCCTCTTGCAGGGTTCATGGAAAACGCCGAACGCGAGTACAACAGCATCCCCGCCGACAGCGTCCCCGCCGACAGCCGCCTGTCCTACCTCGAGGCAGGACGCCAGATGCACAGCTACATAGCCTCGTTCTACCACAATTATCCCGAGGTGCGCGAACGCCATACCGACAGCGTGCGTGTCTATCAGCTTCGGATGCTCGACCTTCTGCCGCCGAAGAGCATCGACTACCGCTACAATCAGGCTGAATACTATTTCACCAACGGCCGCCGGGCAATGGCGAAGGTACTCTTCGAGAACCTCCTCGACAGCCTTTCGCCCAACAACAACCTGCGCGCACGTGCGGCGCACCATCTGTCGGCCATCGAGCGTCAGGAAGGAGACATCACAGCCAGCCGCTACTATCTTGCCTTGTCGGCCAGAGCCGACGTCGAGGCTGCCACGCGCGAGATGCTCTCGCTTCAGGAGCTCGGCATGGAACTGAGCGACACCGACCTCGACCGCGCCTATAACTATATGTATGCCGCCCTGCAGAACGCCGTGGAATGCGGCGCCATGCTGCGTACAGTCGATACGTCGCAGGCTCTGCCCGTCATCGAGCGGGCCCACAGCGAAAGCCTCCAACGCCGTCGTGCCACCACAAACGCCGTCATATGGGTTTTGTCGCTGCTTATGCTCGGACTGGTGGCGACCCTGCTGTTCCTGCGCTATGAGATGCTCAAGATGCGTCGCCTGCAGCAGAGCCTGCGCCAGGCAAACCACGCCAAGGAAATCTACATCAGCCAGTTTCTGCAGCTGTGCTCGATTTATATGGACAAACTCAACCAGTTCAGCAAGATTGTGACGCGCAAGCTTGCCGCCGGTCAGGCCGACGAGTTGTACAGGATGACAAAGTCCGGCAAGTTCGTCGACGAGCAGAGCCGCGAGTTCTACGAAGTGTTCGACAACGCGTTCCTGCATATCTATCCCAATTTCGTGTCGGAAGTGAACAGTCTTCTGCGCCCCGATGCCCGCATCGAGCTCAAGGAGGGTGAACTGCTCAACACCGACCTGCGTATACTGGCCTTCATGCGCCTTGGCATCGAAGAGAGCTCACGAATCGCACAGGTGCTAAACTACTCGCTGAACACAATCTACGCTTACCGCAACCGTCTTAAGGCGCGAGCCATTTCGCGTGATACTTTCGAGGACGACATCGCCCGAATCGAGTCGATGGAGTGAGCCGAACCCTTGGAGCGCTATTTATATCCGGCACTTGTGAGCCCATGAATTGTGTTCTGATAATCAGGCAATTGAAATTATACTCACACCTCTATACTTTATATTTGGTTTAAACCCTCTTTGAACTTGCGCGCGGCGGCTGTAATTTTGCATCGTAAAACATAGGAAACTACACGATTATTCAGTTTTAGGGTTAGTATAGATTGTTAGTACTTAATGAACTTATCTGAAATTTTATCCGTAAAGTTTTCTTGATCCGGGTGTCAGACTCCCGGACCGGAAACTTTGCATTCTGATGAAATTTCAAAACAAGAAAATGTGTTTTATGTTAGTTATGTAATTGTTTTAAGTCATTTAAAACGCAGCAGGACATCCTCGTGAGAAGATGTCCTGTCTTGTTTTACGGGGGCGCGAGGAAAAAACACCCGTCGGGTGCTCGGTCTGTCGCGAATCCTTTGTAACTTTGCAGTGCGTTTTAATGACTCTTCAATGAAATTCAGTGAGCTTCAGGCTTTGCTCAAGCCCTGGATGATGCCCGCGGCCATCATGCTGGGATTTCTGTTCCATTCGGAAATATCTGTTCTCGAATGGATCATTCCATATCTCATCTTCACGATGCTTCTGCTGACTTTCTGCAGGATAGAGCCGCGTCATCTTCGCTTCGACCGTACCATGTGGCTGCTTCTGTGCATACAGCTCGGCGGCGCCTTGCCCGTCTATTTCCTTCTTCGCGGCTTCAATGTCTCGGTGGCTCAGTCGGCCATGATATGCGTGCTCTGCCCTGTGGCGACTGCCGCACCCGTAGTGACAGGCCTGCTTGGCGGAAATATCGGTCGCGTGGCAGCTTTTTCCGTAATAAGCAACATCGGAGTCTCGCTTGCAGCCCCTCTCATATTCGCCTGGGTGGCACCCCGGGGCGAGATGTCGTTCTTCAGCGAATTCATGGAGATAGCCTCCAGAGTGGCGCCCATGATAATCCTGCCTCTGCTCGTTGCCTTCGGCCTCCGCTTCAGCCTCCCGTCTGTCCACCGTCGCCTTGCCGCGGCGGCTCCGGTGGCCTTCTACCTGTGGTCGTGCTCGCTCATCATCGTCGTGGGCCGATCCGTAAGCTTCATCATGGCCGAGCCGGCTTCCTATTGGCCCGTGATGGGCGCCATGGCACTTGTGGCGGCCGTGATATGTGTGTTGCAGTTCGTCGTCGGCAAGTATGTGGGACGGCGTATGGGCGACAGTATAAGCTCCGGCCAGTCTCTCGGCCAGAAAAACACCATCCTTGCAATCTGGATGGCAATGGCATATCTCAACGGCGTGGCCTCCGTAGGGCCGGCAGCATATGTGATATGGCAGAACATGTTCAACTCCTGGCAGATATACCGCAGGACACGCCGCCGATGACAGGAACTGAACAAAACGCCCCGCTGCGTGTTAAATTTATAAAAAGTTGCCGTTCGCTGCGCACGGATTCTAATTCCGAGACGCGAGAACGGATAATTTTGTCTAATACTTAAGCCGCTATATTTATGGCAAGTATGTTTGAACTCCTCATGGAACTGCCTCTTTTCCGTGGCGTATCCCGCTCGCGGATGGCCGAGATAGTAGGCACGGCCAAGTTTCATTTTCTTAAATTTCCTGTGGGGGAGACAATCATCCGCGCCGGCGACGACAGCAGCCATCTGACCTTTGTCATATCCGGCTCAGTGCGTGCTACGACAGCCAACGACAGCGGACGCTTCGCCGTCAGTCAGACCCTTGAGGCTCCTGCGGTAATCGCGCCGGACTTCCTTTTCGGGCGCGTAACGCGCTACCCGGCGACGGTTACGGCGCTGACAGATTGCAGCATTCTCAAAATCAGCAAGGCCGACTATGTGCGCATCCTGTACTCCGACGAGGTGTTCATGTTCAATTACCTCAACACGCTGTCTGTGAACGCGCAGAAAGCGCTCGACGGCATACTGTCGCTCACATCGGGCGGTATCGACGAGCGCATAGCTTTCTGGATTGCATGCCTCACGCAGCCCGGAAGCAAGGACATATCCATGAGCTGCCGCACACGCGACCTGTGCAATCTCTTCAGCGTACCGCGCAACGTATTCGAGGCCGCTACAGCCGAGATGGAGCGCCGTGGACTCATCCGCTATACACCGCGCTGCATAGACATCATAGACCGCAAGGCAATGCTGTCGCTCCTCGACCGCCAGTCCGAGAGCCACGAAGACCAGCCATAGGCTATTGTTATCGAGCCGGCTCCCGAACATACGAAGCGCCTGCCGCAGATGCGAAAGGCGCTTTTCCTTATGGCAGCCTATCCTCGCGTCTATGCCGCCACATGTGTGAAAACAATCTTTTTAACCTTAACGGATCCCGCGGCGATGCCTGCCGTCGCCGGACCTGAAACTGTTCTTTGTAAACTTTAGTACTGCAAAATTAATCTACGGAAACCCGTTTTCCGAAGCAGTTGTGTTATGTTGCGTGCAAATATAAGTTACGAATTATATATAATTGCAGTAGTTCAACGAAATAAAGCTTAAAGAATATAGAGCATAATATGAATATCTATTGTATGTATAACAGCTATTCACTATCTTTGCAGCGCCATGAAGAACATAATACTCTCCATAGTCATACTCCTATTCTCGCTCCCGTGTGCAGTGGCCGCTCCATATGCAGCGGAACGCACGATTATTGAGCTTGTCGACTCGACCCGTAACGCAGGCCGTCAGCAGACCGACAAGGCTATTTCCGTTCTTGATTCACTTGCCGCTCTTGATGCCGACACCCTTGAGCTCGCGGCGGCGTTCTCGCAGGTTCTCAGGGGCGACAGCGCCTATGCCGTACCCGTTTTTGCAAGGTCTCTCGGCCGTCTCGACGAGCGCGGAGCCCTATACGGAAGCGTCTGCGGCATCCTTTCCGACTATTACGCCG
>JAIDUY010000324.1 GCA_029059965.1 Muribaculaceae bacterium | reverse complement strand
CTCCCGAAGAGGACGCACAGCCCGACGACGGCGCCGACGCCGCCTGCTGCGGCATGCACATACCATGCGAACGCGACTCCCTGCTGGCCGCCGTATCCGAGACCATCGAATACTACGACGACGAGGAGCTCGACCGCTACGCCGGCCGCCCCGCCGACGCCTACTCCGAGGCCGAGGCCGACGAGTTCCGCGACATCATGCTCACCATGCAGCCCGACGACATCGCCGGCTGGGCCCGCAGCCTGCAGCTGCGCGGCATCGAACTGCCCGCCGCCGTGCGCGACGAGCTCATTCTCATCGTCTCCGAAGAAAGGGCACGACGCACCGCCCCAAGCTGACACACAGGCACAACCATGCTCGAATATCTGCACTACGACTTCTTCATCCGCGCCCTCGCCGCCGTGCTGTTCATCAGCCTCAGCGGCGCCGCCATCGGCACATACATCATAGCGCGCCGCCTGGTGGCCGTCTGCGGCGGCATCACCCACGCCTGCTTCGGCGGTCTCGGCCTGGGCTACTTCCTCGGCATCAGCCCCGTGGCCGGCGCCGCAGCCTTCGCCCTGGCGTCATCGGCCGGCGTCGAGTGGGCATCGCAGCGCTTCCGCCTGCGGCAGGACTCAGCCATCGCCGTCGTGTGGGCCCTCGGCATGGCCCTGGGCGTGCTCTTCGTCTTCCTCACCCCCGGCTATGTGCCCGAGCTCAATACATTCCTCTTCGGCAACATCCTGACAGTCACCGGCGACGACCTCATCGCCTTCGGAATCTTCACCGCCGTCACCATGGCCTTCACCGCGTGGCAGTACCGACGCATCGTCGCCGTAGCCTTCGACTGCGACTTCGCCACCGTCATCGGCCTGCCCGTGCGCTTCATCTCCTACACCATGACCGTACTCGTAGCCATATGCATAGTGCTGACAATCCGTGCCGTAGGCATCATGATGCTCATGTCGGTGCTCTCGCTGCCGATGATTACCGCCGAGATATGGTGCCGCCGCTTCGGCTCCATCATGGCAGCCTCGGCAGTGCTGTCGCTGCTGTGCTGCGCCGGAGGCCTCTTCCTGTCCACCGTCATCGACGTCCCCTGCTCGGCGCTGATAGTGCTGCTCATGGTAGCCGTTTTCGCAGTGGCCCGCCTGGTGCGCGCAGGCACAAAAGCAGCCGTATTATAAATCTTTAGTACAAAAAATTTGCGTCGGACGCACCAATACCGAAATTTTTCATTAATTTTGCGTCGGTAAAAAAGACCCATCCGCCGACAAATGCGGCGAATTAAACATAACAGACAGATTAACAAGCACATATTCCAAACCCAATATTCAAACAAAAAATTATGACTAAAATCGGTATCAACGGCTTCGGCCGCATCGGTCGCTTCGTATTCCGCGCCTCCACCAAGCGCGACGACATCGAAGTTGTTGCAATCAACGACCTTCTGCCCGTAGACTACATGGCCTACATGCTCAAATACGACACCATGCACGGCCACTTCGAAGGCACCGTAGACTTCGACCTCGAAAAGAGCGAACTCATCGTTAACGGCAAGCACATCCGCGTGACTGCCTGCAAGAACCCCGCCGAAATCAACTGGGCTGCCGTTGGCGCAGAATACGTAGTTGAGTCCACCGGCCTCTTCCTCACCAAAGAAAAAGCTCAGGCTCACATCGAAGCCGGCGCAAAATACGTGGTTATGTCCGCTCCCTCCAAGGACGACACCCCCATGTTCGTTTGCGGCGTGAACGCCGACCAGTACGTTAAGGGCACCCAGTTCGTTTCCAACGCTTCCTGCACCACCAACTGCCTCGCCCCCATCGCCAAGGTTCTGAACGACAAGTTCGGCATCCTCGACGGCCTCATGACCACCGTTCACTCCACCACCGCCACCCAGAAGACCGTCGACGGTCCCTCCATGAAAGACTGGCGCGGTGGCCGTGCCGCTTCCGGCAACATCATCCCCTCCTCCACCGGCGCTGCAAAGGCTGTGGGCAAAGTAATCCCCGAACTCAACGGCAAGCTCACCGGCATGTCCATGCG